>CAZNEF010000108.1:0-5223 GCA_964572235.1 uncultured Candidatus Saccharibacteria bacterium
TGGACCGAATGGTGCTCGTATCATCGCTCCAGCTTTTCGTTACCTGGATTGGACTTTCGGCAACGTCGATGGTCACACAGTTATTACCAACCCGAAGACCTTTATCTTTTTCATGGGCCCGATCGATAGCGAAGTCCGGCGTCGCACAGGCGGTAAAGCTAAAATTGCTTGTATAGACAGACGGCGCCGTAAAACGAGCCTGCCAGGTTGTCGGCAATGTTGTGCTTGGCGCAATGTCGTAGAGCGTCGTCGATTGCCAAATGACTGGCGAACCATTCGGGAGCTGACCCTGGACGGGAAACATACTGTTCAGAGTCAGCGCATTCGGGTAATCGAGGTCGACAGTAAAGGCCGTATTGGCGGGAATCGGGTCGGTAGCCGCCGCATCGTTGCGAACATTGAGATTGACGACAAACGACTCGTTGGGGTGAATGACGATCGGTTGGCTCTGGCCGCTGATCGCCATATCGAACTCTAAGTCAGGAATAATCTGAATCGTAACCGCCCCACCACCATTGACTGTGGTCGCGCAACCAGCAACCGGGTTACCGGCGTTATCGAGACTGGTTAACGTCACGGCAATCGAGAGCGGACCGAGTGCGGCATTGGACGGCACCGGATAGTTAACAAAGGCGGTGACGTTACCGCTCGAGGTGATTGCGTTAATCGTTTGGAACAGATCAGTACCAACTTGCTTCAGGATACCGATGCTGCCAGCATCAACACTACCATTACTCAAAATTCCACCCGGCGGATTAGCCTGGTTAACCGTGACCTGCATCCGAATGACCCCACTGCCAGCATCGATCCGGGCGATATCAAGCTTAAGCGGTACGACCGAACCACGTCGATAGCTACTCTGAGCTGTCGAGTAGCCAAGCTGAACGCTACAGGACGGGATTGGGGGTAGGCTTGGTGAGGCAATCGCCTGCGGTGGCCGGCCGGCAGGTGGAACTTGCGCTGAGGCCGTAGATCCAAAAACGAACAAACTGACAATCGCCAGCGCGATCACCAAAAACCAGCCGCCACTCCTCACTTGTATTGTCCCTCTACGCATCGGCTCAACTTCCTATGACTTGGAATGATGATACTAAGTTCTCGAAAATACTCTTAGAGAGGCCAGAGGTGGAAAGGCAGCTAATAAAATCATAGGGCCCGTGGGGACTGCGCGCAATGAGCGCCTGCGGCCACTCAGATTCAAGGTAACGGTTGGTTATACGGAGAATCTGAGAGCCATGGCCAACGGAGACGCTGTGGCTTTGGGCGTAGGGTGCCTGATCAAGATATGATTCGATCGTCGCCAGGTTAAGATTGACACCAGTTTTGAACCGACAGAGGACTTGATCGGCCGCCACCGTCTGACGACCAAAAAGCTCGCTATCGCTCGCCAGCTCATAGGAGTCGGGGCTGGTCTTTTTCGTCATAAAATTGCTTGGATAGTCGAAACGGATATTATTATCGTTATAACTTTTAGTTTTAAAACCAAGACTGGCCGGCTTATTCGGGAGCTCCTGCGGCTGTAAGCCGACAGCCGCTAAATTGTTATTGGCCTTATTCAATTGCTGCACAACCTCATTCGAAGCCTTGACCTGACTGCTCATGGCCGCAATCGCAAAAAAGAGGAGGATAAGAAAAATTCCCGCCAACAAGAAGGCTATCGTGACAGCACCAACTCGAGATCGGATCATAAAACCCTCCTTATTACTCTACTATCATAACACGTTTTCGTAAGACAGCGTCAAGCGGCTGAGATCGACCCGGCCATCCGTGACTGGCACACCCTCGGCGGTGAGACAGCTCACTATTCATAGCGTAAGGCTTCTATTGGATCCTTACGGGCGGCGCGGATGGCTGGCCAAAGACCAAAGATCAGGCCCACACCCACGGCCACACCCACGGCTATTATAATAATCATCGGCGTCACGGCCGCGTGCAGCGCACTTTTAGCGGCAACAATAATTCCAACACCAAAGGCGACAGCCAGTCCAATCAAGGAACCAAGAAAGGTAATGACCACGGCTTCAATCAGAAATTGCCAGAGTATCGCCCATTGAGTGGCGCCAACGGCTTTACGAAGTCCAATCTCGCGCGTCCGCTCCGTGACCGTGACCAACATAATATTCATTATGCCAATACCGCCAACGACCAAGGATATCGAGGCAATCGCCGAGACCATGGCCGTCGCCAAATTCAAGAAGGTATTAAAGAGACTTAAAATATCGTCTTGGGTCAAGACGCTGAAATTGTCCTCACCATGATGATTGGCCAAAATGGCTGTTGTAATCGCCTGTTTGACATCGGTGACTTTGGTCGTCTCTTTGGCCTTCGCGGCAATACGCAAAATCCGGACCTGATTCTTGTTGAGCTCAGTCGCAGTATCGAACGGAATGACGCTGATATCGTCAAGACCAGAGCCGAAAATGCTGCTCGTTTTCGCCTTCGCAAAGCTCCCGACAACACTGAAATCGAGGCCATTTAATTGAATGATTTTACCGATTGGATCAAGATCGCCGAAAAGCATTTGGACGGTACTATCGGCTAAAACAATCTGACGGCCGCTATTTTTCGCGGCAAAAAGGCGGCCGCGGCCGATCTTGAGCGTCTCTAAGATTTGACTAAAGTTCGGATAGGTGCCAATGAGCGTCGGTTGAGCAGTTTTGCCGGCGTATTTGAGGCTCCCCGAGACTGGTGCTAAGGGGACAGCGGCGACGATATCGGTTCGTTCCATCAGCGTCTCGAGGTCGGCAATGGTCAGGATATTGCCGCTAATAAAGTCGGCTGGATTGACCGCCTGGGCTTTACCGGTATTGATCTTCCCGCTCACGACCATGACGACATTGGTGCCAAAGCCCTCGATCAGACTAGCAACATCGTTTTTTAAACCCTGACCGAGCGAGATTAGGGTGGTTACGGAGGCCACCCCAATGACGACACCTAAGACGGTGAGGACGCTTCGGACCTTGTTGCTCCAGATTGAGAGCAGGGCATTTTGGAAATATTCAAACATTGGGCTCCTTCTCGAGATGGCCATCGCGAACCTGCACTATCCGTTGGCACTGCTTGGCGATTGCCGCATCGTGGGTAATAATAACCACCGTCTTACCCTGCCGATGCAGTTCTTTAAGGATTCCAATAATTTCCTGGCCACTCGTCGAGTCGAGATTGCCGGTTGGTTCGTCAGCTAAAATAATTTCCGGACTATTAATCAGGGCTCGAGCGAGTGCGACCCGCTGCTTTTCACCGCCCGAAAGCTCAGTCGGCTTATGCTCGACGCGCTCGGCCAGCCCGACTTGCTTCAAAATATCGAGTGCCCGCTCCCGAAAATGGCGCCGGCTCCCCTTTTGATAGCTCGTCGGCAAAAGAACATTGGCCAAGGCACTAATTTTCGGTAAGAGGTTGAAGGATTGAAAAACAAAGCCAATTTTCTGACCGCGCAATTTCGCTAATTTGGCATCGGACATGGTTAGAGTGATTGGCGCCGCGTCAATCTCCAGTGACCCGGTGCTCGGCCGATCGAGAAGACCGATAATATTCATAAGCGTCGACTTTCCTGATCCAGACGGACCCATGATCGCCACCAGCTCGCCTTTTTGAATCTTCAGATCAATGCCCAAAAGGGCCGGCACAAGGAGTTTGCCGGATTGGTAGATCTTATCAACATTTTGCAGCTCGATAATCGATGCCATAAATCGATTATAACGCGCAAAGTAACGACACACTAGCGCCAACCTGCTATAATCAGGCCATGCCTAACTACCTCGTCGAAGCCTATACCAAGAAACAGCTGCCCCACGCCATGTTATTGGTTGGCCAGCCGTCGCAAGCCAGGCACGCGGTCGATGAGCTAATCGCCGCCCTCGACCTGAACCCGGCCGACTATCTCCTTCTTAGCGAGTCGGTCACTTTGAAAATCGCTGACGCCCGTACGATCCGACGTTTCGTCGAAAAGAGCCGCTTTACGAGCCCGATTAAACTAGTCTTTATCGCCAACGCCGATCAATTGACCCCAGAGGCGGCCAACGCCCTCTTGAAAACACTCGAGGAGCCGGCCGCTGACACCCATCTTATTCTTGCCTCGCGACGCCCGGAAAATCTTTTACCGACCGTAGTTTCTCGCTGTCAGCAATTGATTTTGCGTGACGAGAACGAGAGCGAGGCCGAGGGCCCGATAGTCCCGCCTTTGCCCGAACCAGATTTGGCTGCCGCCTTTGCCCTAGCGAAGGAACTGGCAGTTGGCGAAACGCCATTGCCCATTATTTTCGAGAGCTGGCTGGCACGGCTTTACAGCTCGCCATTGACGCCAGAAACGGCAAGTCGCATTGGCTGCCTTCTCGGCTACCTCAGCGCCGCCCAAACGACGGTCAATCGTCGGCTCCTGCTTGATAATTTCTTCCTCGATCTCTATAATAAGGAGTCAGGCAACGAAAGATTACGCTCATGATTTACGCCGTTATCATTGTTATTTGTCTAGCTATCGCCTTCATTATTTTGGCGCGACGTCTACCCAAAGCGCTTGAAGGCTCAGCCACCGCGGCCAGTTTCGCTTGGCCGAAAGTCGGACCACGGCTTGTGAAACCGCCCGGTACGCGACAGCCACGAAAATGGCACTTTAGTTTTAAGCTGCCAAAAATGACTCTCGCAAAACTGCCGCGTTGGTTGCAAAGATCAGCGCCCGTACCTCCGGTAGTGCCAGTAGCCCCCGTCAACCCCGACGCTAGACCAAAAGAAGATTTTTGGGCTGAGGCTGAGAAACCAGAGCCGGTACGGCCAACAATCACCCCACCGGTTAGCTTTCCGGCCACCGCTCCCTTACCACCAACGCGCGGCCGCAACCTCACCCAAGAGGCTGAGGATGCTTTCGCTATTAAGGATTACAAAAAAGCCGAGCGACTCTACCTTCGCCTAGCGACGGAGGACCCAAAGAACACTAAAATTTATGGCCGGCTCGGCGTCATTTACTTAGAGCAAAAAAATTATGAGGATGCGCGCGATGCCCTTCAAGCGGCAATTCACCTTGAGCCGCAGGTCGCGAACCGTCATTTTAACCTTGCGCTCGCCTACCTTCAGCTCGGCAGTAAAGCCAAAGCGATTAACGCCATGGAATCGGCACTCAAGTATGACCCATCGAATCGTAAGTACCGCAAGATGCTCGACGACATTTTAGCCGGGCGCGCTTAAAAACTGTTAGCTCCCCTCTTCCTCGTCTTCTTCCTCCTCCTCTTC
>CAZNEF010000109.1:0-4610 GCA_964572235.1 uncultured Candidatus Saccharibacteria bacterium
TCAACTTTATCCGCTTTTCCGCGAGGCGATAACTATCGGTGGCCGCCAGAACAATGGTTTCAAGAGCACTCGGGTCGGTCGTCATAAAAACTCCGGCTAAAACTGGTCGGGTATCGTCGATAGCGGTCGCGTAACTAACTAGATCAATCGCTTCTTTTAATGTTGGACTGGGAACGCTTAGTGTCGGCTCGGCCTCAACAAAAGGTAACCCCGGAAATTCTGAGGCGTCGAGACCGCGAATTTTCACATTAGTTTGATTACCGGTCAGTATAAGCGTTGTCTGATCAATAACCTTGCCCTTTAGGGTAATTTCATTCGTCGCTTGAATAAATTCAGCTAGAAGACGTGCCGGGACAGTAAATGTCCCGGGATTTAAAATCTCCGCTTCTATCGCGGCTTGTATGCCAATTTCAAGATCAGTGACCGATAAAACAAGCTGCTGATTATCCGTGGTTAGTAAGATATTATTTAGAATCGGCAGGGGCATTCTGGCACTCGCTAATCGACTTACCTGGTTTAACCCACTATTTAAAGCTTGGCGTGAGATGGTGAATTCCATGGGTATGTCCTTATCTATATTTATATAAATGTTAGTCGTAATAGTAATAGGGGCTGTGGATTTAGGGATAAGCTCCTGTCCAGGCCTGGGTACAACTGGCCAATCAGCGCGGGATAAGTGAAGGGATAAGGGCGGCAAGAATGGTGGATTTCTTTAGTTATGGGTTTTTCCACGGCCTGTCCACGGGTCTATCCACATAGTTATCCACAAAGAGGACTCTTACCTTATGGACTCTCATGAAGCCGCTCTTTGAGCTTCGCTAAATCGTATTGCATCGTGTTATTACGAGCGAGCTCCCGATCAATTTTCCGCACCCCATGCATAATCGTCGTATGATCCTTACCACCCAAAGCCTTGCCGATATTCGGGTATGAATAAGAGAGTTCGTGTCGCAACAGATACATGGCCAGCTGCCGTGGGTAGACCAACTCCTTAAATCGCCGGTCGCCCATTACCTCTTCAACACGAAGCTCAAAATAATCGCAGACGACTTGAATGATGCGGTTGATACTAATATTCGCGCGACTCCGCGCCGCCGCGGTACCGGCAAAGACAAAACGGACAAAATCGCCATCAATCGCTCGGTTGTCGACCTCAGAGCGCGTAATTAGTTGCTGCAATGCGCCTTCGAGCTCGCGGATATTTGACGAAATGAGCTCCGCTAAGGCGAGCAGTGCCGCATCTTCAACTTTGTAGTTACGCTCTAGACATTTGGTGCGTAAAATAGCGACCCGTGTTTCTAGGTCAGGCGGTTGGATGTCGGCGACCATTCCCCAGGCGAAACGGCTCGTCAAGCGTTCTTCGAGCTCGGGAATATTTTGCGGCTCCCGATCGGCCGTCAAGACGATCTGTTTTTTCGATTGATGCAGAGCGTTAAAGGTGTGGAAAAACTCCTCCTGTGTCCCCTCTTTGCCCGACAAAAATTGGACATCATCGATGAGCAAGACATCGACATAGCGAAAACGTTTCTTGAAAGCATCTTGATTATTTTTGCGAATCGAATCGACAAACTCATTGGTAAATGTTTCACAGGAAACATACATAATTTTTGCCATGGGATTTTGACTGCGGATGGCATTGCCGATCGCCTGTGCCAAATGAGTTTTACCCAAGCCGACACCGCCATATAAAAATAAGGGGTTGTATTTGCGACCCGGTTCAGCCGCCGCCGCTAAACTGACCGCGTGGGCGAGCCGATTTGAGTTGCCGACGATAAAGCTGGCGAAGCTCCGCGTTGGATCGAGCGGCGTATGACCGGCAGGGGTGGTGAGGACGGGGTCGATACTGCTGACGGCCGGTTGAAAGTCACTTACCGGTAAGTCGTAGCTCGGCACCTGACGTTTTGGCTTCTCTAGCTCCTTGATCGGTACGGGTTGGAGGACAAGTTCGCTCGGTGGCGTCGGATCTTTGGTTGCGACCCGGTAGTCAATAGTGCTAATCGTTGGTCGGAGACGTCGCAGCGTCTCGGCGATATTTTTGTGATAATTGCGTCGGATCCAATCGAGGTAAAAGTGACTCGGCACGCCAATGGTAATGACATCGTCCTTGTCTTCGGCGATGAAGGTGTCGTTCATCCACATCTTGTAGTTGGCCTTTGAGAGCGTTGTTTCGAGCTCACTCATCACCACTTTCCATAGATTTTGACTATCCATTGGACCGCCTCCATTTGGTTTTGGGTAAGGTCATAGTCACATAATTATCCACAACTTGTCAATGTCAATTTTGGCAACTTGGGCTTTCCCCCTATAGCCAGCTAATTATGCACAGTGTTACCAAAGTTGTACACAGAGATAGTCGCATTATCCACAGAGTCACACAGACCATGAATCGACAGGGGTGCGGGTCTTGAAAGAGTCGAGCCAATCAGGTATGATTGAGATGTTATACAGGACTCGATCAAAGAAAGGGCCGTTTATGAAACGCACATTCCAACCCAATAACCGGCACCGGGCGAAGACGCACGGTTTTTTCGCGCGCATGAAAACCTTAGTCGGGCAAAATGTCCTCAAACGGCGCCGCCTTAAGGGCCGTCGCAAGCTGACGGTTTAGGACGTGTTTCCGCGAGCTTGGCGCTTGACGCGTCAACGTGATGTCCAAAGGGTCTACCGTCTCGGCCGAAGTGCGGCCTCGGCTTTTTTGTTCATTCGTTGCCTACCGAATCGTCTCAACCACCCCCGGTTGACGGTTGTCGTCAGCAAAAAGATCGCTAAAAAGGCGGTTATCCGTAATCGCCTCAAGCGCCTAGTCCGTCAGTCGGTCCAAGAGCTCCTTCCCGACCCATTAGTAACGGTAAAACTACAAAACTTTGATAGCGTTTTGACGATTCATCGTGATCCACAACCACCCTATGAGCTCGAGGGCGTCAAGGCGGAGGTTGCCAAATGCATCGCTCGGCTGGCGTAGTCGCCGCCCTCGCTCTCGGCCTGATCCGGCTTTACCAGAAGACGCTCTCGCCCGATCACGGCCTATGGCGGCGTCCTGGTTGCATCTACCGGCCAACTTGCTCCCAATACAGCTATGAGGCGATCGAGAAGTATGGCATAATCAAGGGTACGGTCAGGGGGGCGAAACGGATCGCTCGTTGCCATCCTTGGGCTGTTGGGGGATTTGATCCAGTTAAATAACGCGGAAGTCGAAGAGTCTCATGCCATTTATTCACGATTTTTTTACCTATCTACTCTATCAGCCGCTCTTTAACGCGCTCATCTTTTTGGCTTATCTTATACCTGGACACTCGATTGGTTGGGCGATCATCGCCATGACGCTTCTCATCCGAATCGTTCTCTATCCAACGAGCGCCAAAACAATGGAACAGCAACGTCGTATGAGCGCCCTACAGCCAAAAGTGGCAGCGCTTAAGGAAATACACGGCGAAGACAAAGCGGCGCATTCTAAGGCCGTTATGGAGCTCTACGCGGCCGAAAAAGTCAGTCCCTTTGGTACGTGTTTACCGACCATCGTCCAAATTATTGTTCTGGGCGTCATGTACCAGGTTTTTATCCAGGGTCTCAGCACCTCTGGCTTTAGTCTCCTTTACCGCTTTACGCCCCACCTCAGCACGATCAATGCGTACTGGTTTGGGCTCGATCTTACCAAGCCTGAGCCTTGGATCTTACCGATTCTCTCCGCCGGCTTACAATATGTCTTAGCTAAACAGATGGCGGCCTTAACGCCACCGACAGCGACCAAGCCAGGTGAGCAAGATGTTTCACAGATCATGTCCAAGCAGATGTCGATCATTACGCCTATTCTGACCTTTGTAATCACCGTGCGCCTACCGGCAGCCCTTGGTCTCTATTGGGTGGCGACGACCTTAGCCATGATTTTACAACAGTGGCACTATATGCGCCGACCGCTGCCGACCCTATCGAACGTTATGAAGGCTAAAAACAATGTTCAGGTGACGATACGGGCCAAAGGTAGCACGGGAGACGATGATGCCGAAAAATGAACAGCTCACTGAGTTGGTGACTAATCTATTACAACATATGGGAGTTAAGAGTACGGTCCGTGTTCAAGACCGAGAGACGGCCTATTTTATTAGTATTGATACCGAAGACTCGGCCCTATTGATTGGCCGAGCCGGTGAAACGCTCCAGGCTTTGCAGGCGATTGTCCGGCTACTCGCCTACAAACTTGAGCTTGGCGATGTCCGGATTATGGTTGATGTCAACGCCTATCGTCGCGAGCGTGAGGAAGAGCTTTTGACCTATGTCGACGCCGCCGCCAATCGTGTCAAAGACACCGGTACCTCTGAAACTTTACGACCGATGACTTCCTACGAACGCCACTTGGTCCACGAAGTGATTGGCCAGATGGATGGCCTGGCGACCGAGAGTGCTGGCGATGGCCTTGAGCGCCGAGTCACCGTTTCAACAGCTTAAATGGCCGGCCAAAGGCCTTCGGCGATAAGACTACCGTCATTTATATTAGACCAACGAATCTTGGCTGGTTGTTGAGCGATAACGGTGGTGGGGATCCAGACAGTCTGGAGAGCGGCCTCAGCTGGATAAGTTTCGCCTTTAATCGGTTGCTCTGGGTCATTACTAAA
>CAZNEF010000110.1:0-4335 GCA_964572235.1 uncultured Candidatus Saccharibacteria bacterium
TATTGCCTCTCCAGTCGGTTTACAAGTATATGAAGACGTGCACGCCAAGCGACCGGCGAGCACCATTGGCATGCCTGAGCTCCCATAGGGCGCCGAGGTCTTTGAAGTCGATATGTCCGCCGGACCCGAGCCGCCATCAAAGGCGACAATGCAAGCCACGGGTAGCCCGAGGATTAAACATTACACTCTCACGGCTAACAATGACACGCCTACCGACGAACCGACCGTCACTGAGCGCATGCCTGCTTCCGATTATGTCTCCGCAAGTACTCACGCTGCCCACATTAGCCGACCCATTAAGGAGATTGACGAGCCAAAATACGTCGGCACTAGTAAAAAGTCACCGGCCTCCGGGTCAGGCAAGGGTATGATCATTTTCGTCAGCCTATTCATTGTCACCGTACTGGCCAGTTTGACATTTTTGCCCCAAACGGGCATCGATCTCACGGTCAGCGCCGAAAGCTTCGAGAAGGCGATCCCCCTAACGATTGATAAAAACGCCCATAGCATCGACACGATCAATGCGATCATCCCCGGCCAGCTCCTTGAGTCGAGCAATAATGACGCTAAACAGGTGGCAGCGAGCGGTAAAAAAGACGTGGGGACAAAGGCCAAAGGTTCGGTCACGATCTCGAACAGCTGGGATAGTAACCCAATCAAATTGGCCTCTGGCACAGTTTTGACCGCTAACACCGGCGATAAAACATTTACTCTCGATAACGATACCACCATTCCCGGCGTTACCTTAACCCTTAAAGAAGGCCAACTGGTGACAACGCCCGGTACCGGAAACGCTAAACTCACCGCCACCGATCCGGGTGATAGTTTCAATATCGCCGCGGGTAGCTTTACGATCGGCGGGCTCTCCGGCGCCCAGCAACTCAAGATTATCGGTCAGAGTAGCCAGGCGTTCAGTGGTGGCCAAACAAAGACGGTGACCGTCATCACGCAGGATGATATTAACGCCGCGCGTGATGCCTTAGTCCAGGAGCTCAATAACGCCGCCCTTGAACAGTTAAAAAAGGAGGCCAAGGGCCAAAAACTAATCAACGATGCCGTCTTAAATGAAGTCGTGAGTAGTGAAACAAATCCAAAGAGTGTGGGTAGTGAAACCGAGAATTTTGACATTAGCGTCAAAGTTAAACACCAGGCGATTGTTTTTGATACCAAAACCGTCCAAACTTTAGTCATGAGCGCCCTAAAGACTGAGGTACCGGCAGGCAAGGAATTGATTGCCAATGCCGACGACCAGTTCACGATCGATGTTGTCGGTAACGATTATGCCAAAGGTACGCTCCAGCTTCAAAGCCGCATCAAAACTCGCATTGGCACCCGTATCGATGTTAACCAAATTAAGCAGGGACTGAGCGGCAAAAACGAATCAGCCATACGAACAAAACTACTGACTATACAGAATGTTAAACAGATCAATCTTTACAAATTTCCCCGTTGGTGGTGGCAAGACACCTCGTTTGCGCCTTGGAGCACGCACCTAAAGGTCATTTACGAATAAGCCTATGAACCCATTGCCTATCTCATTGGTAACTGCAACAGGAGAGATGATGGCTACAAATAAAAAACAATTCGTCAACGTATCTCGATATGTTTCCTCATTGTTTGTTATTTTCGCCTCAATCTTCTCCTGTTTCGATCCTAATAGAGATAGGCAATGGGTTCGATGATCCTCGGTCTTGACTTAGGAACGAAGCGCACTGGCCTGGCGATTTCGGCTGGCGATTATGCCCGAGAGTTGACAACGCTGGCGACCTCCGATCATCTACCGGAAAGGCTCGCCAGGCTCTGCCAGGAAGAACAGATTGATCTTTTAGTGATTGGTTTGCCGCAGAACGAGGACGGTACGGCTTCGACGCAAACGGCGTGGGTGAGGCACCAAGCAGAAAAGATCAGAGTTGTCGTTCAGTTACCAACGTGCTTGGAAAATGAATTCTTGACGACCGTTGAAGCGCGGCGCGTTTTGACTGATATGGGGCTTGGGTCAGCGCAAATCGAGAAGCGGGTAGACCAATACGCCGCTCAACTAATTTTACAGCAATATCTTAACCATCGTGGAGTTGAATAGCTCATGCACTGGCGCTTTGGTATAAAAATTAGCGTTTTTTTGGTGACCGCCTTTATCCTTGGGAGCGCCTTAACTTTTGCGCGAGTCGTGACCATGCCTAACCAGGGTCAGCGCGAAACCATAAACTTCAGCGTCAATGCCGGCGACGGGGTACGCGCCATCGCCCAAAAACTCGAGGCGGCCACACTCCTCAACAATGAACGCGCCTTTTATCTTTATGTCTTGCTCCATGGTAAGCGCAACAGTTTTTACCCTGGTGTTTACCAGATTGTAAGTTCGGCCTCAATCGCGACTATCGTCGGCCAGCTAACGAGCGGTAAGATTGATAAACTGAGGGTTCGCATTATTGAAGGTTGGCGGATTAGCGATATTGCGTCGGCCATTGCCAAACAGACGCAAGTGACAGCCGCTGAGTTTGAGGCCGCGGCCCCGGTCGCCGAGAATGAAGGTTATCTTTTCCCCGACACCTACACCTTCACCCCAGAAACGACAGCCGCGACAATGGTCAAACTGATGCGGGCCAACTTTGATAAACGAACCAGCAGCTTAAATCTGACGCCAACAGATGTCAGCATCGCCAGTATCGTCGAACGCGAAGCGAAAAAAGATGAGGATCGACCGAAAATCGCGGCCGTCTATCTGAATCGGCTGAAAATCGGTATGGCCCTTGAGGCCGACCCAACGGTCCAGTACGCCAAAGGCAGTTGGGCGCCAATTCGCTTAGCCGATTACCGTAACACGATTTCCAGCTACAACACCTACCTCCACACTGGGCTGCCGCCGACACCGATCGCCAACCCCGGTCTTAAGTCGCTTCAAGCCGTCAAAAACCCGGCCATTAGTAATAACTACTATTTCTTTACCGCCGGCGATGGGACAACAATCTATTCGAAAAGCGTCGCCGAGCACAACGCCAATAAACAAAAATACCTACGCTAAGCATCCTGTGAATACGTTTAAAAACTCTTTACTTACAAGTGGGCGCAGCGTACAGTAAATGCTGAATCATCCGCCAAAAGAAGGGGTTCAATTTTATGGTTGGTCGTTTTTTGGGCCTTTTTGCTCACGATATTGGTATTGATCTCGGTACCGCCAATACGCTCGTCTATGTCCAGGGCAAGGGGATTGTTATCGACGAGCCGTCGGTCGTCGCCATTAACCAGCGCACGAAGCAAATTTTGGCGATCGGCGATGAGGCACGCCAGATGGTTGGCCGGACCCCTTCCCATATCGTCGCTATTCGTCCCCTCGTCGACGGTGTCGTTTCCGATTTTGAGGTCACCGAGCAAATGCTCAAATATTTTATTCAAAAAGTCCATAAGGACAAGTTCACATTCTTTCCTCACCCGCGCGTAGTCATCGGTATCCCTTACGGCGTCACTGAGGTCGAGCGACGCGCCGTCGAGGAGGCGGCCCTCAATGCCGGCGCTCGTGAAGTCTTCCTGATCGAAGAACCGGTCGCCGCCGCCATTGGCGCTCGGCTACCCATCCAAGATGCGGCCGGCAGTATGATCGTCGATATCGGTGGCGGAACAACAGAGGTCGCCGTTATCTCGCTAGGCGGCATTATCGCCAGCCGGAGCCTGCGCATTGCCGGCGACGAGCTGAACAGCGATATCGTTGACTACGCTCGCAATGAGTACAATCTACTACTCGGTGAACGCACGGCTGAAACCATCAAGATCAGTGTCGGTGCGGCCACGCCGCTGCAAGAGAGGCTTGAGGCGCCAATGCGCGGCCGCGATCTCGTCACAGGCCTCCCCAAGGAAGTGATGATCAGTGACGAAGCCGTTCGTAAAGCAACGGCTAAATCGATCAATCAGATCGTCGATGCCATTAAATCAACCATCGAGGAGACGCCACCGGAACTCGTTGCCGACATTATGGAGCGCGGTATTGTTTTAGCCGGAGGCGGCGCGCTGCTACGCGGTCTCAACCAACTCATCGAACAGTCGACAGGCACGAAGGTACACATTGCCGATGACCCATTAACCGCCGTTGTCCGCGGCACTGGCGTCGTCCTCGAAGACCTGACGACCTTACGGGAGATTCTCGTGCCTCGACAAGTCGTTCGCTAAGGTAACGCTTATGAACACACACTACTATCGCCCGCTTGTGATACTTGGCATATTGGCGGTCACACTCCTCATTCTGAATCGACTTCTCTGGCTGCGACCGCTCGTTGAAAGCGTCCACTGGGTCACCAAGCCGGTACTGACTGCAACAACACAGGCGACACGTCGTTCCGTAAACTG
>CAZNEF010000111.1:0-1665 GCA_964572235.1 uncultured Candidatus Saccharibacteria bacterium
CTCAAGGGCGAGCAGGTGTCGGAAGAAATTAAGACGGCTGCGCTGGAAGTTCGCGGCTTCTACTTTTCCGGCTGTACCGCGTGGTTGGTCAACGCCGAGCTTCTCGTGGACGAAGGACAACTCAATCGCGAGTTTGTCTTACTTGTTCACGAAGGCCGGAAGTGGACAGTGCGCGTCACGCCGGCAAACGATCCGATTGTTCGCCGAATCGGCCATAAGCGGTACAAACCGATTCTGTGAATTTTTCTCTCGTCAAGTGTAGATGATGAGAAACCTCTTGGACACTCGGCCAACTAAAAATGGTACAATGGGTTCTATATAGATTCATGAAACGCGGGGTTCTTGATGTCGGAAAATCTCACTTTAAAGGAAACGCTTCACGTGGCCGACTTGGCACGCCTCGCTCTCTCTGAGGCTGAACTTATGGCCTACACGGTCTCGCTCTCGGCCATTTTAAGCTATGTCGATCAACTGAAAAGCGTCGATACGACCGGTATCGAGCCGATCGGCCAAGTCAGCGGCTTGACGAGCGTTCTCCAGGCTGATGAGCCAGCGGCTGACCAAATGGCTGACTCTATCGACCACGCTGCCTTCTTGGCGGGCGCGCCCGCCGCCCAATCGCCCTACCTAAAGGTAAAGGCGGTACTTGAATGAGCGAGCCGACACGCTGGACAATCGAAGCCACGGCTGACCAATTGGCGGCCGGGACGCTGACGGCGCAGGCCCTAACACAGGCCTATTTAGCGCGCATTGACGAGCTTAATCCAACACTAAATGCCTTCATTACCATCTTTCACGACTCCGCCTTGGCCGAGGCGCGCGCTTCAGACGCCAGGCGCCAAAAAAAAGCCACCCTCGGTCGGCTTGATGGCGTGCCGTTGGCGATTAAAGATAATATTTCGATCAAAGGCCGGCGAACGACGGCGGCGAGTCAAATTTTAGCCGACTATGAACCGCTCTATGATGCGACAGTCATTAAAAAACTGCAGGCCGCCGGTGCGGTTATTTTAGGTAAAACAAATCTGGATGAGTTTGCCATGGGCTCCTCGACTGAGTATTCGGCCTTTGGGCCGAGTAAGAATCCCTGGGACACAAAACGGGTACCGGGTGGCTCGTCGGGTGGCTCGGCCGTGGCGGTGGCCGCCAACCTATGCGCCGGTGCCCTTGGTTCGGACACGGGTGGCTCGATCCGTCAGCCGGCTAACTTTTGTGGTATTGTGGGCATGAAGCCGACCTATGGCCGGGTCAGCCGCTATGGGCTTTTGGCGATGGCGAGCTCACTCGACCAAATTGGGACGTTGACTAAATCGGTCGCTGACGCCTGTATTTTGCTGGAGGCGATCGCCGGTCCGGACCGCTTCGATGCGACGACCCTACCCGATGCCAAAACCGATGCCAAAATCGACCGGCCGCCCCAAGCGAGGGCCTGGCGGGTTGGGGTGCCGAAAGAGTATTTTGGCACTGGTATGGACGCGGCCGTCCGCCGGACAATCCAAACGGCGATCGAAAAGTTAAAAGCCCTCGGTGCCACCATTACCGAGGTCTCACTGCCGAGCACGAATCTTGCTTTAGCTGCCTACTATGTAATCTGTCCGGTTGAGGTCGCTTCGAATATGGCCCGCTACGACGGTATCCGCTACGGCGCTTCGCTCGAACGCGAGGCCG
>CAZNEF010000112.1:0-5994 GCA_964572235.1 uncultured Candidatus Saccharibacteria bacterium
TTTAAGGAGCATACGAAAAAATATCATCTACCGACTGAGTACCACGATATGATTATCTATACCGGCTTTGGCTACTCTGGTCGTAACCTTTTTTTGGTTCGTTCAGCGGACGCCATTATCCATATCGCCGGCCGCATCGGCACTTTGAATGAATTCACAAGTGCCTTTGAGGACGGTAAAGTGATCGGCGTGCTGACCGGTACGGGTGGAACGTCAGCTATGATCGATGAGATTATCGAGGTGGCCGACCGAGGCGCAGGTAAGATTATTTATGACGATAATCCGGCCGAACTTGTGACTAAGGTACTTAGTTTAATCAAAAAGGCCGCGCAGTGAAGCTCGGTTTTTTTGGCGGAGCAAGCGAGGTGACTGGGTCGAATTTTTTGTTGACGACGGAAAAATATAATATCATTATCGACTGCGGCCTTTTTCAGGGCATGCGCTTGGCCGAGGAGGAAAACTACCGGGCGTTAGCCTATGATCCAAGAAAGATCGACGCTATTGTACTCACCCACGCCCATCTCGATCATTGTGGCCGCCTACCATTACTCTGGAAAGAGGGTTATCGGGGTAAGATTTTCACCACTCCAGCTACCCGTGATTTGGCTGAGCTAATCATGGCCGACGCGGCTGGCGTCATGCTCCATGAGTCTGAAGATGATGGTCATGAACCGCTTTATCTTGCTGTCGACGCGGCTGGCGTCATGCCCCTCTTCCAGGCGGTCGATTATCGCCAACGTACGGAAATCTTACCGGGCATTTTTATAGAACTTTACGACGCGGGCCATATCCTCGGTGCCGCATCAGTCCTCATGGAGGCGGAAGACAAAAAAATTATATTTTCGGGTGATATTGGTAACGATCCAGTGCCGATTTTGCGTCCACCCGAGGTTCCACCAGCCGCTGATATTGTACTTATGGAAACGACTTACGGTAATCGTCTCCACGAAAGTCACGGCGAACGTCGAGCGAAACTGCGGGACGTTATTCGTCAGGCCGCGGCTAAAAAGGGTGTCTTACTTATCCCTGCTTTTGCCTTGGAGCGTACGCAAGAGCTACTCTATGAGCTTCACGGTCTTGTCGAAGAGGGGTCTGTGCCGCCAATCCCGGTTTTCCTGGATAGCCCCCTCGCCATTCACGCCACAAAAGTCTATTATAATTATCCACAATACTATGATGCGGATGCCACCCTACGGCGCCAGAATGGTGTCGATCTTTTCAGCTTTCCGTTGCTCAAGATCACGTCGAGTGTTGACGAGTCAAAGATGATTCGACAGACACCAAATCCAAAAATTATTATTGCCGGCTCGGGAATGATGGAAGGCGGTCGGATCATCCATCATGCGAAAGATTTTCTTGGCGATCCAAGTACCACGGTCCTTATGGTCGGCTATCAAGCAGCTGGAACGCTTGGCCGCCATCTGTTTGAGGGTAAGCGTAAGGTTAAGGTCATGGGTCGTTGGCTTATGGTTAAGGCGCACATTGTGGCGATTACGGCTTACTCGGCCCATGCCGACCAAGCGGCTCTTGTGCGTTGGCTTCAGGCGATCAAAACGAAACCGAGTCAGATTTTCTTGATTCACGGCGAAAAGGCGGCGGCGAATGATTTTGCCCAGTTGATCGGTGGTGATTACGTTGCCATTGTGCCGAAGCTTAACGAGACGGTTGACCTTTCAAAGGAGGATGATGGCCATATTCATACCGGCTCTGCTTGAAGGCGACAAGGCTGAGCTCAATCGTCAAATTGTCCAGTTGGCCAATTATGTTGACCGGATGCAGATTGATTTTGCCGATCAAAGCCTTGTCCAGAACTTGACGGTTTTACCTGATCAGCTCGATCCATTACCAAGCCGCTGTCGCTTCGACGCTCACCTTATGGTCACCAAACCAATGCCTTATTTCGCCTCGCTCAAGCGAGCTGGGTTTGAGACCGTTATTATTCACGCTGAAGCCGAAGGAAAGCTGACCGAAATGGTGCCGGTGGCCAGGGGCGAAGGCTTAAAACTGGCGCTCGCTATCAATCCGGAAACATCTCTTGAATCAATACACGAGTTATTACTTCACTCGTCGCTTGACTTCATCCAGCTCATGGGTGTTCATCCTGGGTTTGGTAACCAAGTGTTCATCGATGCCGTTTACCAAAAAATTGTGGCGGCCAAGCGTTTTTACCCGACGATGGAGCTTGCGGTTGATGGTGGCGTTCGTCCCACCAATGTATCAGCCTTACTTGAAGCTGGTGCTGACTTGCTCGTTGTCGGTAAGCACGGCTATAACGCAGGCGGTGATCTTCAATCGGGTATTACTCATTGGCATAACTTACTCGAAACTTAAGGGTTGATGATGCTAGTCAATACGAAAGAAATGCTGATTAGAGCTCGGCAAAAAGGATACGCCGTCGGTGCGTTTAATACGAGCGATCTTGAAATTACGCAGGCCATTGTGGCGGCAGCGACTGAGCAAAAGAGCCCGGTTATTCTTCAGACAAGCGAAAAGGCGATCGACTACGCTGGTCTCACGCAGATTGCTCAAATTATGATTGAAGCGGCGAAGATGGCTTCGGTGCCTGTGGCTGTCCACCTTGACCATGGCCGGAGTGCACTGCGAGCTAAGGAATGTTTTGCCGCTGGGTACACTTCAGCGATGATTGACGTGTCGCGACTCGATTTTGATGCTAATATAGAAATATGTCGGGAGGTCGCGGCTATGGCCCGAGATCACCAGGCATGTGTTGAGGCCGAACTCGGTGTTATCTCCGGTAAAGAAGATTACCTTAAAGCGTTAGCGTCTAAGCTAACCGATCCGGATGAGGCCGTTGTCTTTGTGGCTGAAACAAAAATTGATAGCCTGGCCGTTTCGATTGGTAATGCCCACGGTATTCCAGCCGCCGCGGAAATTTTCGACCTTGAGCGACTGGAAGCGATCAGCCGGAAAATAACATTACCCCTTGTGCTTCATGGGGCCTCGAGTACGCACCCAGCACGGATTAAGCGGGCGATTGAACTGGGTGTCGCTAAAATCAATATCGATACCGATGTCCGCCTCGCCTTCAATAACAATCTCCGCCACTTTCTTGTCTCACATCCCAATGTCTACGACCCACGCGATGAGATAACGGCCGCCGTTCTCGGGGTTAAAAAAGTTGTCGCCCATAAAATGCATTTATTCGGCTCAGCTGGCCGAGCCTAAGCTCAGTCAGTAAAAAGGAGTGATATGTTCGATACTTACGACGTAATTGCAATCGGTGACATGGGCATCGATGTCTTTCTTAAGCTCAATAAGGAAGAAGCGGAAATTCAACATCAAAAATTGCCAGAAAAAATTTGCTTTAACTTCGCTGATAAAATTCCCGTGGAAACGATGACCAAAACAATTGCGGGTAACGCCTGTAATGTTGCCGTCGGCATTCGTCGACTCGGTCTGAAACCAGCCCTCGTAACCCATATTGGTAAAGATGAAGAGGCGAAAATGGTCGCTCGCGAATTGAGCGATGAAAAAATCGACACACGCTATATCAAGTCCGATGGGAGGACTAACTTTACGGCTTGCATTAACTATCTCGGTGAACGGACGCTTTTCGTTTATCACGAGCCGCGTCGGTATAGCCTGCCAAAGTTACCGAAGGCAAAATTTGTCTACCTGAGCTCAATGCATGATGGCTGGGAGACACTTATACGGCCACTCTCTGATTATCTAGATAAAACAGGGACAAAACTAGCCTTTAATCCGGGTACCTTTCAGCTACGCGCTGGCACGAAGGTCGTACAGCCGCTTCTCGACCGAACTGAGGTCATTTTCCTCAATAAAGAGGAAGCCTTACTTTATGTCAATAAACCAGCCGCTACCCTGATGAAAGAGCTTTTGACCGCTGTGCATCGTCACGGTCCACGCGTTGTTATTATTACCGATGGTCCTCGGGGTGCTTACGTTTCCGATGGCAGCGGCCAGTTTTTCTTAGGCATTTTCGATGTTCCAGTGATTGAGCGAACCGGTTGCGGCGATGCCTTTGCCACTGGTTTTATGGCCGCGCTCTGTCACCATAAGGATGTACTAGAGGCGATGCGTTGGGCAAGCTTTGAATCAGCCGGCGTTCTGCAGAAGATTGGTCCGCAAGCAGGCTTGCTAACGGTCAGAGAGCTTGAGCTTTATCATCGTAAATACCCTGACTTTATCGCTCAAGAGCTCACGCGCTATCGACCGTCGAAGGAGAAACCATGAAGCTTGCCATTAACGGTTTTGGCCGTATTGGCCGTACGGCGCTTCGCGTATTACTCGAGCGTGGCGAAGAAAAAAAGGTAGCGGCCGTCAACGATCTGACTGATGCGGCCACGCTGGCGGCTCTATTGAAATTTGATTCTAACTACGGCCACATCGGCTACGAGGTTGTTGGCAACAATTTTGACTCTCCTCGTGAGGGTGCCGTGGTCGGTACGATCAGCGTTAATGACCACAAGATTGAAGTTTTCTCGCAAAAAGATCCCGCCTTGTTACCCTGGAAGAAACTTGGTATCGATGTCGTGATTGAAAGCACCGGACGTTTTATTGACGAGGAAGGCGCCAGCCTACATCTCAAAGCCGGAGCGCAAAAAGTCATTCTTTCAGCACCGTCCAAATCAGGTGCGGTGAAGACGATTGTCATGGGCGTCAACGAGAAAAAAATATCGGCGACTGACCATATCATTTCTAATGCTTCATGTACGACAAACTGTATTAGTCCAGTTGCTCAGCTTATGGTTGAGCATTTCGGCGTCAAGAAGGCGATGATGACCACGATCCACGGTTATACGGCTGATCAAAATCTCCAAGATGGGCCTCATAAGGATTTACGGCGTGCCCGCTCGGCGGCCGTCAATATTGTGCCGACATCAACTGGTGCCACCTTGGCCGCCGCAGAGGTCGTGCCAGAACTGAAAGGTATTTTCGCTGGTGTGGCCATTCGTGTTCCGGTATCGGTTGGTTCAATCTCCGACTTTACTTTTCTACTCAAGCGTAAAACAACGGTGGCCGAGATTAACGATATTTTTAAAAAAGCTTCCAAGAGCGAACGTTATAAAGGTATCCTTACCGTTACCGATGAGCCGATTGTTTCCTCCGATATTATCGGCGATCCGCACTCGGCTATTGTCGATCTGGCTCTGACCCAGGTCATGGACGGTGATTTCGTGAAGGTTTTCGCCTGGTATGATAATGAATATGGCTACTGCCATCGCCTTATCGACGAGGCCATGTTAATCGCCAAATATATTAAATAGATTCATCTAATTTTGACCGATGACTGGTTTGGCGGTACAATAGGAAAAGATTTACGCTTATTCTAGCGTTTTTTGGAGGGTAGCGACTGATGAGCTCGACGAAGACTGATGATGCAACTATGGTTCATATCGCTCATGTACGCAAGCACTATGGCAAGATCGTGGCCCTTGACGACATTGAACTGAAAATAAAGCGCGGTGAATTCGTATCATTGGTTGGTCCGTCCGGCGCTGGTAAATCAACGATCATCCGTCTTCTTATTGCTGAAGAAAGGCCGTCGGTCGGTCAAATCTTTGTGGCCAGTCGCGATATTACTCAACTGCGCGCTCATGAACTGCCTTTCTATCGCCGCAAGGTCGGCGTTGTCTTCCAAGACTTTAAGCTTCTGCCACAAAAAACCGTTTACGAAAATGTTTCCTTTGCTCTCGAAGTGGCTGATATTGTCCCTGAGGAAATTATACGGCGCGTCCCTAAAATGCTTGAACTCGTCGGTATGGGCGCTCGTGCGGACAACTTCCCAGCTGAACTTTCTGGCGGCGAACGGCAGCGTGTCGCCATTGCCCGGGCCATGGTTCATGCCCCAAAAATGCTTATTGCCGATGAGCCAACCGGCAATCTTGATCCGGAAAACGCCGCGGACATTATCGATCTCCTAGTGCGCATTAATGCGGCTGGCACTTTGGTTGTATTAGCTACCCATAACCGCGACGTCGTCAATGGGCTGAAGCGCCGGGTCGTCTTGGT
>CAZNEF010000113.1:0-6210 GCA_964572235.1 uncultured Candidatus Saccharibacteria bacterium
AGCTACCTTGGCTCGGCACCTTTCATCGCATCTGCCTAATGATACTGCGCCGCGAGCTACGTCCCGACCCAAAAGCGACAGCAAAGCTGGCTGAACCACTTCTAGGCGACTATGGGCCGAGCTTTTCCATTTATGACGAAAGTGATGCTCTGGTCGTCATCAAGCGAGCGATGCACGAACTGGCTATCGATAGTAAAAAAGTCAATCCACGTGCTGTCAAAAACTTCATAGATGGAGCAAAAAATGAGCTCCTTACACCTGTCGCCTATGACCAATTTGCCAAAGGCTACTTCGCTGAACAGGTGGCGAAAATCTACCGCCGTTATCAGTCGATGCTGAACGCCGCCAATGCCATGGATTTCGACGATATCATTATGAACACGGTCCGACTCTTGCAAAAAAATCCCGAGATCTTGGGAAAATATCAACAGCAGTTCGCCTACATTATGGTCGATGAGTACCAAGATACGAATCATGCCCAGTACACACTCACCAAACTCCTCGCTGCCGCTCACCACAACCTCTGCGCGATCGGCGACTCCGATCAGGCGATCTACGGTTGGCGCGGCGCCGACTTTCGCAATATCTTGAACTTTGAGAAGGATTATCCCGAGACGGTTGTCATCAAACTCGAGCAAAATTACCGCTCGACACAAACAATTCTCGACGCCGCTCACGAAATTATTAGTAAAAATGTCAATCGCTCTGACAAAAAACTTTGGACAGCCAATCCACAGGGTCTGCCTATAACCGTCATCGCTTGCGAAAACGAAGCCGATGAGTCCGATTTTGTCATCCGTGAGATTCGCGCCCTTCACAACCACTACGGCAGCTACAATCATTTTGTCGTTCTATACCGCATGAACGCCCAGTCGCGTCTTATGGAGGAGGCGCTCTTGCGCCAATCAATTCCTTACCGCTTAATCGGCGCCTTGCGTTTTTATGAACGTAAAGAGGTCAAAGATGTGCTTGCCTTTTTGCGTTATTTAGTTAATCCATTCGATTTCGCCGCCTTGAGCCGAGTGATCAATCTGCCGCCACGGGGGATCGGTGAGAAAACAATCGACAAAATTCTCGAACTCCTCGAGGCGCAGCATCACGGTCAGCGCTTAACCGAAGCACAGCCCGCGAAAGCCGTCGAATTTTTCCAAATCATGGAAGGGTTACGTGAACTCGGTAGCGATATTGTGCCGGCTGAACTGATTGATAAACTTGTCCGCCGGAGCGGCTACAAAAGCTATATTGACGACGGTACGGTTGAGGGCGAGGCGCGTTGGGAGAACATTGAGGAGTTAATGACGGTCGCTGGTCAAGCGGAAACTGTCGAACAGTTTTTGGAGGAGGTCGCCCTTGTCGCCGATATCGACAACTACAATGCCCGTGAGGACGCAGTTACTTTAATGACGCTGCACGCTGCCAAAGGTCTCGAATTTCCGGTCGTTTTTATCATCGGCATGGAGGAATCAATTTTCCCTCACGCACGCAGCCTTATGGATGCTTCACAGATGGAAGAGGAACGCCGTCTCTGTTATGTCGGCATGACGCGCGCCAAGGAACGCCTCTACCTCTTGCACGCCGCCAGACGCATGGGCTGGGGCGGTCTCGTCGCTAACTCCAAAAGCCGCTTTCTTGAGGAGCTACCAGAAAATTTAATCGAGTTGCTTTGACGATATCGAGACCAAGGAAAATGCGCGCGCCAAGGGCAACCGTCGGCCAAAAACCGATGTTTGGATTAGTGGTGGTCGCGCCGGCTACCAGGGGCTGCGTTGGCATGGCTTCATCAGCTTGGACTAAGATATTTGGTCGCGGCATAATGAGAGTAATCTTTGAGCGACCGGCTCTGACATTCTGATTCTCACCGACCATCATTAGATTTTCGCCTAACGATTGGGCGGTAAGTCCAAAACCGATGACAATATTTTGGCGTATCGCCAATGGACCATCAAAGACGAGGAGACCAATGACGATAACAAAGGTGGCCCCGATAGCGAGCACCGGTCGGTAAATCGAGCGCACCGCCCCAGCCCATTCAATTTTTTCCGACGCTGGCTCAGACGCAACCGCAAGAATACTGTCTTCGTCTCTAAGCCGAGGTTCGGCCAGCTCGATAACGTTGGTCTCAGGACGCTGACGCAGCTCATCAAAGATTCGTGCGGCCTGTGACTGTATTCGAGGCGTCTCAGCCACATCCCAAGCAAACTCCTTACCGGTTGGATAGTGTATATCTTCTTTTATGACTAGGCCGATATTGGGTCTATCGGCACTATCGGATAAAGTCGCGACAGACTTAACTTCAAACTCTTCGTCAGGCTTGGAAGCCTCACTGAAGAAATTGATACCGCGCAGTTCAGCCCTAGTCTGCTCGACCCCGGCCATGTAATCTTCGAGCCAACCTAGAGTTGTCATCCAAACGCGCCCGCGCTTCTCAGCTCGAAGCTTGCCCTGACGGGCTCGAAGGGAGAGATATTCAGAAGAGTAGGGCGAATGATCGGCCGCTAAAGTTAATGAGATGAGATCAGATCGACCAATAGTGCCCATAGCCCTCCTTTTTTTATAGTCTAGCGACTAACGATAGGGCTGTCAATGGGGAGAATATCGGCAAAGAAAAAGGCCCGTTGCTCGGAACGATACCACTTGGATGGTAGCCTTCCCGGCAACGAGCCTAATCTAGGTGAGTAGAGAAGTCTTGATGTAATCGGACTAATATAAATTAAATTATGTTCCGCATCGACTTCTTACTCTTTGCCCTACCCGAATGATCGAGTAAAGCAGAGAGAATACTGTAGGTAACATTCCTTCAATAGACGTGAAGAATAAAGAAAGAACAAATTACAGCATTCAATTTTTATGTAACCACAATCTTAAGGTACAACAAGATAATATTAAGAATAATATGTGATTACATTAATATAGTATCCTTTTTTCGGGACTTTGTCAAGGGCCTGTATGACTCCACCCTTTTTGAGACTGCCCGCCAGGATTCAAACTCTGCTTTACGCTATTTTTCCCACCCTGATATACCCATGATAATATGAAGGCATGGAATTTTTTACTAATCATGCTCTCGACATAAAAAGATTTAAGTATTGGACTCTCGCTCTCCATGCTAATCAATCTTATTTAGGTCGAGCCGTTTGCTATCTCAATATATATAAAGAGAAGATCATCGATCTGAAGCCAGAAGAATATCTGGAGCTCTTAGAAGTAATCAGAGCCTATCAATATGCGCTTACCAAGTTATGGATTCCTGATTGGTGGAATTATACTCAACTCGGGAACGTCACGTCACATCTTCATTTTCACTTTATTCCACGTTATAAGAAGAGGAGGGTTTTCGAAGGCATAGAATTCATCGATAAACTATGGGGCAAGAACTATATGCCCGCTCCGGAACGATCAGAAGACGAAAATCTAAATGAGAAGATTCGGCTTGCCATTTGCACCGTCTGGGGGTAGATTAAAGATAAACGAGTGCCTGTCATATCAGGTTTCATCACGAAAAAGCACCGGTTAGCGGTGCAGTTTTGGTAGTGAAATCTTGGTGGTGGACCATAGGAGATTCGAACTCCTGACCTCTACAATGCGAATGTAGCGCTCTACCAGCTGAGCTAATGGCCCATATACGACGGCCTGAGTATAGCAAGTTGGGTCAGAGATTAAAAGGGTCTCACATCACGACCCGTCTCGTTTTGGAGGTCAAGGTATCCGATAGCGACAGATTCAAAATGACCGATATCGGCCTTAGCTATACCTCGCCCCCCATAGTTGATTCAGGCTTGGTCCCGTAACTACCGCCGTGACTGCGATCGATGGTGCGGAAACGCGTCTGCTCGGGAATGAACATCAGTTCCACGTCGCCAATTGGACCGTTACGATGTTTGCGCACCAAAAGTTCACTGACGCCCTTACGGTCGGAATCTTTATGATAATAATCATCACGATAAATAAAAATGACGACATCGGCATCCTGCTCAATGGAGCCGGACTCGCGCAAGTCGGAGAGCATCGGCCGTTTGTCCGGCCGACTTTCCACCGCTCGGGAGAGTTGCGAGAGAGCGACGACCGGTACATTCAGCTCACGAGCCAACGTCTTCAAGGAACGGGAAATTTCACTGATCTCTTGAACGCGATTATCGCTATTGCTGCGCAGTCGACCCTCCATGAGCTGTAAATAGTCAACAATCACCAGGTCAAGGCCGTGCTCCATCTGCAAACGGCGGCATTTGCTCCTAATTTCCATAATATTTAGGCTTGGCGAGTCGTCGATATAAAGCGGCGCCTCGGCCAAGGTGCCCATAGCGTAGCCTATTTTCGGGAAATCCTCATCGGTCAGATTGCCGGTCCGAATCCTCCAGGAATCGACACCGCTTTCCAAGCTGATTAGACGGTCGGCAAGCTGATCACGGCTCATCTCGAGGGCAAAAAAGCCGATCGAACGCTTTTCTTTAATAGCAGCGTGGGCAGCGATGTTAGTGACGATCGCCGTTTTACCCATGCTCGGGCGGGCAGCGATAATGATCAAATCTGAGTCCTGAAAACCGGAGAGTACATTGTCTAGGTCACGAAAACCGGTCGGCACACCGCGCAAGACGCCCTTATTCTTGTGCAGTTCATCAATCCGTTCGAAGGTCTCGGCCAAAATATCTTTAATCGGGATAAAGTTTTGCTTCAGATACTTCTGTGAGACAGAGAAGAGCGACTGCTCGGCCATATCGAGAACACTAGAGGTGTCGCCATCTTCATTGTAGCCTAAGGCGGTGATCTTGTTAGCCGCACCAATTAAGCGCCTTAACGTTGCCTTTTGCTGCACAATTTCGGCATAGTGGACAACATGACTGGCTGTCGGCACGCCGTTAACTAGCGTGGTCAGGTAGGTCGCCCCGCCGATTGCCTCAAACTGGCCGGCATTTTCGAGCTCATCGCTGATCGTTACAATATCGATCGGCATCCGTTTCTCGAAGAGTTTTAGCATTGCCAGATAAATGTTCCGGTGGTCATCGCGATAAAAGTCATCAGGAGTCAAGAGATCGCCCACCTTAATGACCGCATCTTTATCTAAGAGCAGCGAACCGAGAACCGACTGTTCGGCCTCGAGACTTTGGGGTGGGAGCTTGGGAAGTATTTCTTCGGCCATAGGTTTAGTCTTTCTAAAAGGCGAGCTCTTCGGCCGCCGAGGCGAGGTCGTCAACGGGTTGGACTTCAGTCTCAATCCGCACCGGCGCCCCTAAGTGGGCCGCCAAAAGAGACTCCAGTATAGCACGGTTTTTTTGCCGGCTCAGTTGGTCGGCGTGAAACTTAAACTGAACACCGACGGTAAAGACCGGCGCCTGCCAGCGCAGCGGTTGGGCCGTTCTTAGGATCGCCACCAAAGAGGGCTGACTTTGATCGACAAGTTGCGTCAAGATTTTTTGCCACGTTTTCTTGAGGTCACTGGCGACCGGCTCGGTTGGTGGTATCTGCTCGGCGACAATGACTCGGGCCGGTTCCGTTTCTGCATTAGGTAGCGCCGGTGAGGGCGGGAGGGCGGCTGTCCTAGCCGACGCCGGCAAGGTAGATGTCGGTAGGGTAGATGTTGGCAAGGTAGATGTTGGTAGGGCGGGCGCGGTCTGGGCCACCGGTGGGCGTAGCTCTGAGTTTTTTGCAGCCGATATGCTACCAAGATGTATCGGTATCGGGTAGAGCGGGATAAGGACTGGCAACTCCGCAATCGGGCTCGTCTTCAGTTGCGTTTTGATCTTCGTCAATGCAGCCAAAATGGCGCCCGCGTTTTGCAGTCGCTCACCGCCGAGGATTCGGCCTTGCAGCTCGCCAAAGAGTGCATCGGTAAAAGCGACAGCATGGCCGCCGTGAGCAAAATAGTTTTGCATCTCCATCACAAGGTTATCGTCCGCGCCATCAACGCGATCATCTAAAAAGGTCAGGTAGCGCGAGACGAGCTCATCGGGAGGCAAACCTAGGGCCTTACCAATCACTTCGACCGTAATTTTTTTATTTTGTGTCGCCAATTGCTCCAAAATCGTGGCGCTGTCACGAAATGAGCCGTGCGCTAAGGCGGCGATCTTCAGGAGAGCCGACGCGTCGACAGTCAGATGCTCCGCCTGGCTCAGCCGGCTAAGATATTCGGTAATCATCGCGCACGACGGCGTTGAAAAATCAAAGCGCTGACAGCGGGAAAGAATCGTCGCTGGCAATTTGTGCGCCTCCGTGGTC
>CAZNEF010000114.1:0-9682 GCA_964572235.1 uncultured Candidatus Saccharibacteria bacterium
GTAATATCGCCGGGCTTCAAGTCAAAAAGGTCGGTAAAATCTTTAATCAACCCCTCCTCGATCAGGCGATCGAGAATCTTCGGACCTAGGCCCTCCATGTCGAAGGCAGCCTTACTGACAAAGTGTTCAAGGCGCCGGCGCTGCACCGAGAAGCAGCTCGTGTTCGAGCAGCGAATCGCCGCCTCGCCAGCTTGGCGCGTCACCGCGCTACCGCAGATTGGGCATTGGGTCGGCAGTTTGTAGGGCTTGGCGCCGCGTGGCCGAAGATCGGTAATAACATTGACAATCTCAGGTATGATATCACCAGCTTTGCGAATGACGACAGTATCGCCAATGCGTACATCCTTGCGGGCAATCTCGTCCTGATTATGAAGCGTCGCCCGACTGACAGTCGTGCCGCCGACGGCGACCGGCCGCAAATGGGCGACCGGCGTCAAGGTGCCGGTCCGACCAACATTGACGCTAATATCTTCGACTAAAGTCGTCACCTCTTCAGCCGGCCACTTCAAGGCGATGATCGCCCGCGGCGCCTTACCGACAACGCCAAGCTGCGCCCGAAGCTTCATATTATCAACCCCGACGACCAGGCCATCAATTTGATAGGGCAAAGAGGCGCGTTTTTTGGCAAAATCATGCCAAAAATCGACAACGGCCGCTAGATCTTCACAGATTCGATTATCTTTATTCGAAGCAAAGCCAAGCCTCTCGGCCAGCTCATGCTCTTGGTGATGATAGGTGAAAAAGTGAGACCCGCCAGCCGCCACGTCCGGTTCACCTAAAATAACCTGATAGGCCGTAAAGGCCAGCTGTCGGCTTGCCGTCACCGCCGGGTCGAGCTGGCGAATTGAGCCAGCGGAGGCGTTTCGCGGGTTGGCGAACAACGGTAAATGGTGCACCGCCCGCTCTTTATTCAGTCGATCAAAGGCAGCTCGCGGCATGTAGAGCTCACCGCGCACCTCAACCCGCCTTGGCTGCCCAGTTGATCGCCCAGTCGGCCGCAAGTGCAAGGGAATGGCGCGTACAGTTTTGATATTATTGGTCACATCTTCGCCGGTCAGGCCGTCGCCGCGCGTCGCCGCCGACTCGAGGACACCATTGATATAAACGAGAGCGATCGCTAAGCCATCAATTTTAATCTCCGTATAGTAGCGATAATCGCCGTCCGGTACGAGACGCCGCAGCCGCTCCTCCCAGGCCGTCATCTCGGCGGCGTCGAAAGCATCGGTCAGCGAGAGCATTGGGTAGCGATGAGCGATCGGCTGGAATTTATCGAGCGGTTGACCGCCAACGCGTTGGCTCGGTGAATCGGCCGTTCGTAAATGAGGATATTCGGTTTCATAGCCGATTAGCTCGCGCATGAGTGAATCGTAGTCGGCATCGGTAACCGTCGGATCATCGAGGACATGGTAACGATAGCGAAGGTCATCGATAACAACGCGCAGCTTGGCCACACGCTCAGCTAGAGTTTGGTTCGGTTTAGGCATAGTTTTATTATACCAGATCAAGGTCTTTACATCGTACCCGATCGATGTATGATGTGCTTAGTATGTACTTTCCAGGAGGGGGGGGACGGGAACGGTAGAGGGACAATATGTTCAATGCGAGCAGAGATGACCCGGAAAGTGACTGGTACGGCCGATGCGATGCTTGTGGCGCTGAGCTGTCTGGCCAAGCATCGTACTGTGCCAAGTGCCTGGAGACAATCGTCGCCAACATCACGGAGTGGCCAGGGCTCGACAGACTGGTCGAAGACACTCAGCGTCTAAAGATAGCCAGTCGGAGCAGACGTTGGCGGGCGGAACGGAAGCGAGGCGAACGGTATGACATGCCGGGCTGCATGAGGGACTATGAATATACGGCCATGCCCGAGCCCGAGTCATGAGAAACGAAAACTTCTTCCGGGATCCCTGGGAGAAGTTTTTATGAACTCATGGCAAAACTCGATTAGAAACGAAACAGGAGAAAATAGAGATGAAAAAGAAAAATAATGAGTTCTAAGAATCTATAAAAAAGTGGGGCCGACGCGGCCCCAGGTAGCTGCCTTCTTATTTTCAGTCAAAAGGCAAAACCAATTGATCAGCCGGTCTATACCTCCTCATCTAGTGAGAAGCCATAGACAGTACCGTGAGCGGCGCAAATGTCGGTACACGATCGCCGGCGAGCTCCACAAGCACCATGTCCGTAGATTGCCTACAGAATCAAGCAATGCTTCGATGAGCTCTTTAGAGCGCTTATCTGCCTGGCTTAAAAAGCTCGTGACACGCTGCTGAAGGATCGCTCCATCAGTCTCACGACCAGGGCCAGCCAAAAGATAGCAAACGAAGCGCTGCAGAATCACAAGCTCGCCGCACGTCCGGGTCGCGCAATTTTGCTCGACAAACTCACGCAAAGCGCTCCCAGGACCGTCAAGCCTTTTTTCTCGCAAGGAGGCCTTATTTAACCTATCGCCCCGGGGCATCGCCTTCTCCTTTCGTTCCCGCGATCGGGAATACGCGTCAGGACAAGTCCGTCATACATACCATAGCACAAATTGGCCTAGGCCAATGGGCCCGAATGACGCCCTTCCTAGGTCATCGCCCGTAAGCGCTTAATCCGGTCGGCCACCGGCGGATGGGTTGAAAAAAGCTGATTAACCCGTCCACTATAATTTTTCAAGGGATTGGCAAAATAGAGATGAGCTGTCGCCTTATTGGCAACTTCGAGCGGCTCCGTATCGCTCTCAATTTTTTCCAGAGCGTCGGCCAGCCCGGCCGGATAACGGGTTAAAAGGGCGCCGCTGGCGTCGGCTAAGTACTCCCTTTGGCGCGAAACGGCCAGTTGAATGAGCTGAGCGATGATCGGCCCGATAATTGCGAGCACAAGCGTTAAAACCAATATAATCGCCCCAAAGTCGCCGCTGCCGTTGTTATTATCGTTACTCCGCCGTCGACCACCACCCCACCAAAGACTGCGCGTCCAAAGATCGGCCATGAGGGCGATAGTGCCGACCAAAACAACCGCGATGGTCGTTACCCGAATATCGTAATTGCGAACGTGGGAAAGCTCGTGAGCCAAGACACCTTCGAGCTCAGGCTTGGTCAGTCGCGTCATGGCCCCGCGGGTGACAGCAATCGAGGCGTGCGCCGGATCACGACCGGTGGCAAAGGCATTGATCGCCGTATCATCAATCAAATAAACGGCCGGTAGCGGAATGCCAGCGGTAATGGCAATATTTTCGACCATGCGGTAGAGGACCGGCTCATCGGCCTGACGGATCAGCACCGCCCGGCTCGTCGCTAGGGCGATCTTATCGGCATAGTAGTAGCTAACGAGCGCCTGAACAATACTAATCGCCGCTGCCACTGGCAAGAGCCAATTGATCTGGTAGCTATAACCTATTAACCAGGCCAGGACGAAAGTAAAGACGAAAAAGCCGGCAAAGAGCCAAAAGGTCTTGGTTTTGTTTTCCGAAATTTGATGATACATAAAGTGCTCCTATTGGGTTTCTAAAGGGCCGTCGGTTTGCGGCTAACTGAGAAGCGACTGGCGACGAAGCCGATAATGCCAAAAAGAGCCTCGGCCAAATCGGCGTAGGTGCTGATCACACCGGCTTGACTGAAGAACCAAGTTGGCATCTGGCAGGCAAGTAGGCGGAAACGATCAGTCCATTCACTTTCGACCCCCATGACCACGGCGTAGGCTAAATTGACCTCGAAAATCTCGCTCTGATCGGCGAATTGGGCCGGCGTCGAAACAGTGAGCGTCTCGCGAAAGGCCAGCCATCGACTCGCCTGCTCCCGCCCAGCGGCCGTCCGTTGCGGTACGACAAGGGCCAGCTTGGTAATCAGCGGTGTGCTAATTATGGTCACCAGCCAGGGCAAGGCGGCAAAGGGTTGCTCCATGAAAAAGAGCAGGCTAATAGTGAGGCCGACAACTGAGGCAAAAAAGATCATAATGCCGATAAAACGGATCGTCACATGAACCTGTTTTGGATTTTTAGGAAAGTAACCGAGCCGTATCATCTCATCGTAAATACGATCGATGGCTTGGCTAATATCTTCACTCCAAATTTGACCGCTCAATTTTCGATTGATCGCCCGAGCGCTGCTGACTGCCTCATCAGTCAAAAGCTGGCTCAAAAAGAAACGCTCGAAGTCATGCAGCTTTGGATCTTCACGCCAATGTCCTTTTTGGCTAAAGGCAAAATCACGACCGCGGTAAATAATATCAATATAGCCACGTCGCGCCAAATCAATGAGCGTCGCCGCAATCTCACGGACATCGACATAGCCATCCAAAAGGACGCCAACCAAGGCCGGCGCAAGCTGGGAGGGCGGCTCAAGCTGTTGAATGGACGCTGGCTTGAGAAAAATATCGGCCGCGCGTACGGCAAAGACAATCAAGCTCAGAATAAGCATGAGACCGGGAATGGTCAGCGCAATAACAAGCCACTGGCGCGGCGCGATCGCCTCCGCCAGCACCACCAGCCACTGCCAAGAGCTAAAGTGGAGGGCGCTTTTTGGTAGATCGGCGGTAAAGGTGACTGTCGCCCCGGTGCTGATCCCCTCGGCGTTAAAGGCCAAGGTTCGTTCATCGAGTGGCTTTACCCCATAGGTGCCCACACCGTGCACGGCAAAAATCGCCGGCTTCACGGCGTCGACCGTCAATCCCGGCGGTAAGGATAGATTGACGGTCAGCGAACCGATACTTTGGCTTGGCATATCGACAGCCTTATAGCGCCAGGTATATTTGTCGGCTAAAATGTCATAGCTCGCTTTTTTTGAGGCAACACCATCGATCAAAATCCGACCATCGCTTTTGAGTTCAATCGCATGTTCAATCCGACCGACCTGGGCCTCGGCCAGATTAACCAAACCGAAAACGACAGCGCAGAGCAGGACTCCTGGCCAAAGAAAACGCATCGACTTCATTAAACAACTCCTAGAACTCATTTCTAAATCCAACTTTTAAACCACATCAGATAATTAAACCAACGCATCGGAATCGGGTAGGCTGTCCAAATGGGGACAAATGCCAACCCGACAACAACAGCGGCGGCCAAAGTTAGTAAGATCATAACCTGATTTCGCCGCTGGGCATAGCTTCGGCTCAGCCAAAAGGCCGCCAAGAGGAGTGCGAACAGGTAGCTCGAAAAGTAGTGATAGAGAAAAAGGACGCGGCCAATCTGTGACCAGGGCAGGTAAAAGGCGGCCCAACCGAATAGCAAAAAAAGGAGTGGGCCGAGTTCTTTTTTAGATATAATCTGGCTGGCTGGGCGATGCCAGACCAAGGCTGTGTAGCCAAGCACCAGGACTGTATAAACGACTGCCAAAGTACTGCCCCACCAGACGATCGGGTTACCAATGGCATCGACACCAACAATATTGTTACCGATGCCCTTAAAATAAAACCAGATTGGCCGAATCAGAAAGGGCCAGCTCCACCATTTCGAGGCATAGGGATGAGTGGCAACGAGGTTAACATTGTAATCCCACGATTGCTGGTGCCAAACGAAAAATTGATGCCAAAAATCGCCTTGCCAGTTTGCCAAAAAAGGCACGGTATACAAGACGACCGGCAAAAGAAAAAAGCTAGCCAGCCAAATCAGAAAATCAGCAAAGCTGATCGGTCTTTTCGTAGCGAAAAAAAGGGTGACAAAAGTCGTCAGGGCGACAATCGGCAGGAAACCAAAACCAATCCATTTAATAGCAACGGCCAGGCCGGCAAACAGTCCCGTCGCCAGGAGCGAGCCCCACGCTATATGACCGGCCAAACGCCGGTGCCGAAATTGCCAACAAAAGCCAAGGCTCAATAGACCAAAAAAAATCATAAAGCCATCCATCAGACCAGTTCGGGCATAGACAATAAACATGCCATCGATGGCGATTAGAATAGCAGCAATCAAACCGGCCCGTCGGTCATTAAAGAGCTGCGTGACGGCCCAGTAAGCGGCCGGCAAAATCGCCACGCCAGTCAGAAGGGAGGCAGCCCGCCAACCAATGGCACGGTTGCCAAAAATAAGTTCAGAGGCAGCAATTATCAACTTGCCGAGCGGCGGATGAATATCAAAAAAATTTTGGTGAATCAGATATTGATGCGCCATGACTGGAAAATAGACTTCATCGAAAACCGTGTCCGTCGGCTGGCCAAGACGCCAGAAACGGAGCGCAACAAAAAGAGCGATGACTGCCAGGCCAGCGCCCAGCCAAAGATCGTAGCGCCGGCGAGCGGACGTTTCTTTCATCGTCAAGCCTTCGCTTAACTACTTCTGCTTTTCAGAAAAATCGACCTTGACTGGTTCAGCGACAATGGCCGCCTCCGCGGCATCGAGCTCAAAAAAGATACGAGCCGTAAAGCCGAGACTTTGAGCGAAAATATTAGTCGGAAAAACTTGGAGTTTAATATTGAAGTCACGCACCACGCCATTGTAAAAGCGACGCGCCGCTTGAATTTTGTTCTCCGTATCCGTCAACTCATCCTGTAAGGCTTTAAAGTTATCATTCGCCTTGAGCTCCGGGTAGGCCTCGGCGACGGCAAAAAGTGACTTGAGCGTACTCGAAAGCTGATTCTCGGCGGCCATCTTCGCGTCTGGTGACTGGGCGCCAATGGCAGCGGCCCGCGCTTTAGTCACATCTTCAAAGGCCGTCTTTTCGTGTTTGGCATAACCTTTGACCGTCTCAATAAGATTCGGGATTAGGTCATAGCGACGTTTGAGCTGGACCGTAATATCGCTCCAGGCCTCATCGGCTTGGGTACGATTAGCAATTAAACTGTTGTAAGTGCCGATCAGCCAAAGTGCAACGAGGATTAAAGCGGCGACCAGAACATAGATAATGGGCATCGGGTTCCTTTCTCGATTAAGAGCTTATGGGCCTGTCACGGCATAAAGATAGACTCTACGATCGTCGTAGTGGCCAGTCGGATCGCTCGTATCCTCGAGGCGACTCGTGATTGTATAGGTCGCACCACTGGCTTTGTAACCATACCAGTAGTCAGGGTCACGCGGATCGAGAGGCAAACTTTTCAGATAATTTTCCGTCACCAGAACTTTAAGTGAGCTCGTCAGACTGTTCGTTCGATTCTGATAGTAGCTCGTCGAAGACGGCAAGGTTTTGTGTTTTTTGTAATATTGATTAAGCGCCACCTGCAGCGTCGCCAGGTCGTTTTTGCGGGTTTGATCACGCTGCTTGAGCAGGGTCTGGGCGTCGGGCGTCGGCGAGGCGATCGGACTAGCGACTGGTGACGGACTGGACACCGGGCTTGGCGTAAGGCTCGGCACAGGGCTTGGCGTAGGGCTCGACACAGGGCTTGGCGTAGGGCTCACATTCACCTTTGGCGTCGGCACTACACTGGCCAGTGGACTCGGTGTCGGTGTCGGCTGGCTATCGGCCTGGACAACCGTTGTCTTTGTCCCATCGGCATTACTCGAGCCAGGAGAAACAATAACGGGACTTGGGCTCGGCGAAAGACTTGGTGTCGGGAAAAGATTCGCCTGGGTCACCGCTGGGTGGCGAGGTGAGACCTGAATCTTCGGTGCCAAAACGGCTGGCACACCCGGAACCGAAGCAATACCTGTCACGCCCGCGTAAACGACACCAAAGATACCAAAAACAACGATCCCGATGATCAGCGTGATATCGAACGACGTGAAAAAACTCTTCTTTCCGGCCATGCCCCACCTTGCTACGTCTAGTATACCAGAGCCTTAGGCTGTACGCACGTTCACGGTCAGCCGCGCCGTCAGGCCATGCGCCAGTTCGAGCCGCACCACATGTTCACCAAGCGTTTTTAAGGACGTCATCTTAATCATTTTTTGATCGATGCCGAGCATATCGGCCACCGCCGCCTCATGGATGGCAGCAAAGAGTCGCTCACCCTTGGCTTTAGCGGTAATTTCGACGCGCTGGCCGTCTAAACGCTTGGCGAGTTGTTGCGTCACCTCAACCGAGGTCGCGTCAGCGGCCGCTTTCGCCTCCAGTGCGGCGCGGACAGTCGTTGCTCGTGGATCGCCAACTCGCACAGCCAGCCCTTGCGGCTGCAGAAAGTTCCGATAATAACCCTCAGCCACCGCTTTCGCCTGACCACGCTGGCCAATACCCTTAATATCGTTTAAAAGAATAACTTGCAACGCTCTCCTACTTCCGCTTATGAGTTTTACGATCGGTTTACTGGAGCTCGACCACGGCCCGATCATACTGTGGATCTTTGTCGTCCTTAACATCGTCGTCAGAAAGGGCAACGCTAATATCGGGCGTAATGCCAAGTTTATTGATCTGCCGACCTTTCGGCGTCAGCCATTTGGCGACCGTAATGCGGATGGCCGCGCCGGCCTTACCGACCGGGTCGACCTCCTGAACCGAACCCTTGCCAAAAGTTTTATCACCGATCAACTTCGCCCGACCGTAGTCCTGCAGAGCGCCAGCAACGATCTCGCTTGCCGAAGCCGATCCGCCATTGACGAGAACAACCATTGGGATATCAGGCAGCTTGGCGGCGAGAGTTGTTTTTTCTTCGGACATATGACCATCCCGATCCTCCTCTCTGACAACCACGCCTCTATCCTTAAGGAATAGGCTACTCGTATCAACAGCCGTTGTCAGGTAGCCACCCGGGTTATTACGCAAGTCAAGCACTAAAGCTCGCGGTTTTTTCGTCACCATCTCATCGACCGCTTGGTTGACAAGGTTGAGCGTATCATCGCCAAATTCGTTGATTTTAATATAGCCAAGGTTACCATCCCGAATCTTCCAGGTCACGGACTTGATGACGATCGTATCGCGAGTGATCGCCACTTCGATCGGCGCCTTGGCACCACTACGCAGCACGGTCAGCTTAACTACCGTGCCTTTGGCGCCACGAATTTTATTGACGGCCTCATCGACCGACATCCCGGTTGTTTCCGTACCATCGATTGTCAAAATGATATCCTGCGCTCGCAGCCCCGCCTTCTCGGCCGGCGAGCCATCAAGCGGCGCGACAACGGTAATCAAACCACTGACCTGTTGAATCTCCGCCCCAACACCCTCAAAATTTCCCTGCAAGTCTTCGTTGAAACGCTTAGCGTCCTCGGGTGGCAAGAAATAGCTAAATGGGTCGCCTAAACTGGCAATCGCCCCGTTGATCGCGCCGTAGATCATTTTCTGGTTATCAATCTTACCGGCAAAATCCGTTGTCACCTTCGCCCAAGCCGACCAAAAGAGGGAAAAATCAATATCTTTTGGTTTACCAAGCTCCTTACTGACGAGTAGCGGCTTGTAGCCCTGAGCAAACTTTAGATTTTGATGACCGACCAAATAACCCAAAAAATAGGTGCCGGTCACGAGCACCAATGAAGCCAGCCCGACAAGTAGCGGTTTATAGCTTTCGATAGAAAGTTTTTTCACTGATCCTCCCGACTATCTCCCTCATAAGTTCACAATGAGTTCATTATGCCACGTTTTCGCCAAAAAGGGGACTTTCGCTTGACAACGCCGTCCGATCCGCCTATCTTACTAAATAAGTAAGGGAATATTATGTATCGTTTTCGCGTTGCTAAACTTGTCGCCCTCGTCACGCTGGTTTTAGGTATCAGCGCGATTGTCTTTGTTCAGTTTCAGATCAGGACTCAAGCCGATCAACTGGCCGGTAATTACCCTGGAGGGAGCTACGCCGTCCGTCGTGACAGCCGCGTTAACAGCATTAGCGACGGCGTCTCAGTGCCCGT
>CAZNEF010000115.1:0-4392 GCA_964572235.1 uncultured Candidatus Saccharibacteria bacterium
AATTCATTAAATCATCGACCTGAGCGGTCGTAATAACGACGTCACCTTTGCCACCAACCATCGGGCAACGCTTTTTTATTACGCCAATGCCAGCGCACCGACAGTCGTCAATAAAACAGCCATCAATGCCAAGCAGGATACGAACGGCCGTTGGTATATCGATTTTACAGCCATCGACTTAGGGGCAGGTCTTATTTGGTTACCCGATGGTTACTATTGTACCCAGCTCGAGTATCGCTTTAAAAATACCAGTCCAAGTTATCTGAACAATGATCTGCGCGCGGCAGCCTACATCACCTACAGTGACGGCTCCGGCACGACGGGCCAAAGAGGAATCTTTTATCATCAAGGCGGGACTGTCCAAAGCGTCCTCGGCACCGAGCTTCACGAGGTAACGGGTCGGTCGGGCACCCGCTGCCCAGCGACCGCCATCGCACGCTAATCTGTCTGTGAACCCATTGCATATCTCATTGGTAGCTGCAACAGGAGAAATGCTGGCTAGGCAATAATGACACCGCCGCCACAAAGGCACAGGGTGGCATCATAAAAGACAACGTGCTGTCCGGGCGCCAGGGCCCGCTGCGGCTCGACAAAGCTGACTATCAGTCCCCCGTCTTTTTTGGTCAGATTCTCGACCGGCACCAGGGGGCCGCCGTGACGGATCCGTGCCCAAATGGGAGGAGTCGACCCCCATACAACATCTTCCAAGTGAACCTGTTTTTTGTAAAGCGCCGCATGGTCGGCGCCAGGCACAACCGTTACCCTGTTCGTTCGTACGTCTTTGGCGGCCACATAAAAATGCGGTCTCGCCTCTTTAAACTCAGGGTAGAAACGGCCGACGCGGCGGCCATCGACAGCCAGCTTTTCGCCAATTGTATAGAAATGCGCTCCACGATGCTCACCAAGTGGTCGGCCGGCTGAATCAACAATCGATCCGTTTTTTGGGGCAAGCCAGTGGCCGATAAACTGCCGGACATCCACATCGCCGACAAAGCAGATGCCCTGGGAATCTTTTTTATACTTTGTCGGCAGATCGAATTTGACAGCCAATTCACGGACCTCATCTTTCGTGAAGTCAGCAAGTGGGAACTGGACAAACTGGAGCTGCTCTTGGCTGAGACGATAAAGAAAGTAAGTTTGATCTTTGCGTTGATCCATCGGAATTTGCAAGCGCACCGTACCATCGGCCACCTCAAGACGTCGAGCGTAGTGGCCGGTGGCGATGCAATCTACCCCTAATGTCATCCGGGCCCGCTCGGCAAAATCGGCAAATTTGACTAGGCTGTTACAGTAGATATCCGGATTCGGTGTCCGCCCCTTGGCCAGCTCATCGATAAAGTGATCGAAGACCTTTTGCTTATAGGCGTCGCGAAAATCCCAAACATGGAAGGGTATGGCAAGCTTGAGCGCGACACGCTTGGCGTCCAGATAGTCGTCATACCAAGGACAATCAAAACGGTAGCGGTCGGCGGCGAGCGGGTGAGCGCCAAGAGCCGGCGATGCGTCATTCCAGCTTTTCATATAGATACCAACGACATCATGGCCAGCTTTCTTGAGAAGGGCGGCGGCGACCGCCGAGTCGACGCCTCCGGAAAGACCAACGCCGACGCGCTGTTGGGGAGGATGACTTGATCGGGTTGGTGAGACACACATTATGTGTCGTATTATAGCAAATCAGCTACAGTTAGGCCATCTGTACAGTATAATTATTGACTTTTAACCTGATAGGTGGTAAAGCTAGTATCTAGCGTCAGCTAGACTCTCTAAAGAGGTCTCCGCTACGCGGATGCAAAGTCGGAATCTTCCGAGCCTCCTTTGGTTAGGGTTGAAAAGGTGATAACGGCCATGGAAACGCTGCCTACGCCTCAGACCGAACCGGCCACCGAAGAACAGCTATTGCAGGCCGGCCGCTACTTCAGCGACCTTCTGCGGAAAACTGTCGACACCAAGGGTGGCGTGCAGTTGGTCCTGGACAACTTTGCCCCCATGATCGCACCCCGGTTCCGGCCGATCCTCCTGCATGCCAGCAGGCAGATCATCGTTCGCAACGCCAGTCGACTCGACCTTCTCGTCGAGTGCCAGGCCGCCGGTATCCCGCTTGGGGGTTCCACCCCCAAGGGAGCGAACTACGGCAGAACCGACCCGAGGGCGGATTACGAGGTGCTGAACTACGACCTCGATCGGATCTTCTCCCGCCGCGTCGCCGGCCAGCTCCCCTGGGGTGGTAACAAGGCGCGGCAGGAGTCTTGGGCCAAGGGCGGCATCTGCAGCGTGCAGCAGGCCCTTCAGGCCGTCATGGACTACCATAGCGTTCACGGACATGTCCCGGATCCCCGAGATTACTGGTGGCTGCGCTGCTCCGACCCGGACGGCTTCGAGTACTCGCTCGGCGTGTACTGGTCTCCCGACTACGGGCTGAGCGTGGACTACGTGTCCTACGTCAGCTCGACCGAGTACGGTGGGTGTCTCTCCCGGGAAGTGCCCTAGGCACTTCGGTAACTTGGTCCTTTTGGTCACTGCCCGCAGGCGGTGTAACCTTGGGTCTTGGGCGGTCGCAGCAGCGACCGCCCTTTCATTTTCTAAAAAATATTTTGATGAATATCTTCGTTGTGAGGCCGAGGTGAGGCGTAGGAATATCAGGTTCGAGCCTTGACTTCTCAGGTTCAGACTGTTATACTAAATAGTTCCCGATAGGAGCGACACGTGGCAAATAGGCCTTATGTTTCAGCTGCAGATATTAGCCGGCTTTTCCATCAACCGATTCGGCGTCGGCTACCCGCCTGGCCGCTCATCAGCGCCTGCTTTTTAATTGTCGTTGGCGTCTATTTCTTTTCCAATGCTCAGGCGGTAAGCCAGCAGCTTCTCTACTCATGGCGTAACGATATTGGGCCGACTGACTTATTGCCGAGGCTAATCGTCTCGGACAATAATCAAGTACGTCCTGTCGTGGTGATCGCGCCGCCCAAAGCTGCCGAACCGGCGTTCGATCTCCATAAACTCACCGACAATACACTCTATATACCGAAAATCAACGCCAAAGCGCCGATTATTTGGGATGTTTCAAATGGCGGTGATTTAAGCACCGATATGCTCCAAGCGTTGCGTCGTGGCGTAGCTCGCTACCCGCAAACCGCCCTACCTGATCAGGTCGGTAATATCTTTCTGACCGGTCACTCCTCGAACTATTGGTGGGACCCCGGTCGCTATCGAACGATTTTTGTCCTTTTGAACCGACTAGTCGCCGGCGATTTAGTCTATATTAAATACGAAGATCGTCTTTACACCTACAAAGTTAATGGCCAAAAGACTGTCGCCCCAAGCGAAACCGGTGTTTTGGCACCTACCGCCACGCCGACCCTCAGTCTCATGACCTGTACGCCCACCGGGACGACCCTTTTTCGTCGCGTCGTCACTGCCGATCTCATCTCGCCGCAAGATGGTCTTAAACCACAACCGACGCGGCCGGATGTGAGCACCCCACTGCTGAGCTCATAACTACTGAATCTGCAAAGCTCTCAAACCGTCCGCTTCATTAAAGACGAGAACATCGTTAATCTGGACTAAAATCGCCGGGTCGTCGATCGTGCGCGTGTAGAGGAGCTGGTCGTGCTGACCCTCAATATCGATCACCCGTACCTCTCGGCCCTGAAAATAGACCAAATTATGGCCGCTCGACCACAAAATCGCCTTGTTCGGCGGCTGGCTAAAGCGGCTGACGAGCTTACCGCTGAACCAAAGCTCGCCGTCGGTAATGCGGATGCGGTCATCCCTGGTCGTGTAGAAAGGGACTAGATTGGCGTACTGATTCGGGTTGGCGACAACGAGAGGCACTTGACGAAAAAGGGTCACCGGGTCCACAGTGACGACAAAACCTGGGTTAATCGTTCTGTTCTCAATCCAATCTTGATACCCGGTCTTGGCGATGACGAGGCGATAGGCCCCTGGTAGAAGATCGGCAATTCGGGTATTCTGGTGAAGTTCGTAGGTCTGATCGTCGAGGCGGAGGCGACTTGAGGTCGGCGCGTTCGGGATAATCAGGAGCCCAGTTTTTTGCAGTTTATGTAAATGCGGGTTGTATCGGTAGCCAATCGCCCGACTGACCAGCCAAAAACCGCTCAGGCAAAAACTGATTACCAAAGCCAGCATATAGATAAACCACCAAAAACGTTGGGCGGCTGAATAAGCCATGGTGTTATTGTACGGCTAGCTGATCAGTTCTACAATGAGGGTGAAAGGAAGTTCATGAGTTCTATTCAATTTTTGATCACCGGTGGCCAACCCTTGCGTGGAACAGTGGCGATTTCCGGTAGCAAGAACGCCGCCCTGCCAGCGATGGCGGCCGCCATTCTAGCCGAGACGCCGACGCGTTTGACAAACGTTCCCGATATTAGT
>CAZNEF010000116.1:0-11139 GCA_964572235.1 uncultured Candidatus Saccharibacteria bacterium
TCGTCTCGCTGACGTATAGGCCAACCAATGATTCGTTCAAAGTCATAGGGCTGCCAATCGGTCAATTCAGTGCGAACCAGCCGGGGGTTATCCATATCGACAAAAAGACTTCGACTTGGCCTTGGAATCCCGAATATCCGGGCCGGGTTTATGCTTGTCAACTCAATTAATCGATCGAGCGTCAGCCGTTTTTCCTTAACGGCGGTTAAAAGGAGCGGCAGAGTTAACTCGAGGTTTGGCAAGCCTGATGGGCTCTGGGTGTAGCTTGTCTGCTTTTCTTTGCACAACCAATTGTAACTGTCGGAACCGATGGTGTCGATTGTGCCATCGCTAATGGCCGTCCAGAGAACCTGCTGGTCTTCGCGTGAACGAAGCGGTGGATTGACCTTAGCTAACATGCCAAGCCGATCCAGATCATTCTTATTCAAGAAGAGATGATGTGGCGCGACCTCGGCAAAAAGACGGATCCCTCGAGTCTTGGCGGCCCGAATCAGCTCAATTTCTTCACCGGTTGAGACGTGGCAGAGATAAACCCTTCGTCCTGTCTCCTTGGCGGCTGTAATTGCTTTAATGGTGGCCCTAATGGCCGCATACCGATCAAAAATCTCTGCATGGTGTTCTAAGCTGAGTCGTTGCTCACTAAACTCGTAATTGCGAAGGAGCGTTGTTTCGTCTTCGGCGTGGATCATGACGACCTTGTCAGTCGAAAGCAAAATACGTCGTAGCTCCTCCTCCTTGGTGACGATGAGTTCCTCGGGTCCGGTACCGAGCCAAACCTTGACCGCGCTAATCGAACGAAGTTGCTTGAGCGCCTCGTAATTACTGGGTGTGCCAGCGGCTGTCAGATACATCGGAATCGCTGCCCGCTGCACAAAACTTTCGTAGGAACAGAGTGTCAGTTTGTCAGTCAGCGGCGGATCGAGATCAGGCATAATTTGTACCGCGCCATAGCCAGCTTTTTTAGCAATGCGTGCGACTTCGCGCCAACTTTGGCTGTCGGCGTCGATAAGATGAAGATGAGGATCAATGAGGGCGGGTATGCGTAAGATGGCCATAACTAAAAGATTACGCCTATTGCTCGATTCAATCAAGATCCTGACTGCTTGTCAACTAACTGCACTTGCTCCAACCGCAGGCCTGGCAGTAGAGGCAGCCTTCGCCAAGGGCGAGCATACTGCTACAACTTGGACAAACTGGCGCGTCGCCAAAGTCAGCAATGGAGCGCTCTTTTTTTATCGGCTCAAGCTTACCGGTAACTATGGCAGCGGCTGATTCACCTTGGTTTGGTAGGTCAAGGCGCTGCTGCTGACTACCGGCAACATGTCGCTCAAGAATCTGGCCAATCGCATCAGGTAGCGATAGAATGACACCGTTCTCGCTCCAGGAAACCTGTGGCCCGCGTATACCTTTCAGCTGGTGAATAACCTCTTGGACCTCAATACCTGAACGCAGCGATAGGGAAACGAGTCGAGTCACGGCCTCAGCTTGGCCATCGAAAAAGCCGCCGGCCTTACCCATCTGAGCGAAGACTTCAAATGGATTCCCCTTTTCATCTTCATTAACGGTGACATACAAATTGCCATAAGCTGTCCGAATCCGATGGGTTCGGCCGCTTAATGTCTCGGGTCGGTTACGCGGTATAACCCTATTCACTGCCTCCGTATGCTGTGTCTCGTGATCGCTGATTTTTTTATCATCTTTAAGCGTCAAGACTTGTTCGTCGCGTGAGCCATCGCGGTAAATCGTGCCGCCCTTGCAACCAAGCTCATACATGAGCTCATAAAGCGCGGCTGTTTGCTCGACGGTATATGAATTGGGGATGTTGCTTGTTTTACTAATTGCCGAATCGACCCAACGTTGGCAGGCGGCTAAAACATTGACATGCTCTTCGGGCGATAGATCCATGGCATGGACAAAATAATCAGGCAGCGTTTCGTTCGGGTGATCGGCGCGCCATTCTTCGACAATGCGAACATTCTCCTCGTGGAGACCAAGGCGGCTTTTCCGCATATATGTCCAGGAGTAGAATGGCTCAATGCCTGTTGATGTCCCAACCATGGTGCCAATCGTACCATTTGGTGCCTGAGTTAAGACGGTGACATTGCGCATGCCCTTAGTTTTCACCCAACCGCGTACCTCCTCAGGTAGACTTTTCATGTAGCCGGATTGGAGAAATTTGTCAGCCTCAAATTTTGAGAAGGCACCCTTTTCGATGGCTAAATCGGTTGAAGCGCGGTAGGCCTCGGTGGCAATGAATTCATAGAGCTCATTAATAAAGGCCATCGATTCTTTTGAGCCATAACGAATACCAAGACGAATCATCATCTCGGCAATACCCATGGTGTTCAAACCGACCCGCCGCTCACTTTTCTGTTGTTGGCGATTTTCCTCAAAGAAATAAGGGGTTGAGTCGATGACGTTATCGAGGAAGCGAACGGCGAAACGGATAGATGTGCCGAGTTTTTCCCAATCAACATGCCAATTAGCGTCTGACTTTTTGGCCACAAACTTTGAGAGATTGATGGCGCCGAGGTTACAAACGGCCCAACCCGGTAAAGGTTGCTCGCCGCAGGGATTGGTGCAAATTAAAGGATCGTAATACCAGGAGTTACTCGTCTTATTTGAGCGATCGATAAAAAAGAGACCCGGTTCAGCACTTGCCCAGGCTGACTCGATAATACTGTGCCAGAGCTCCTTTGCCTTAATTGTTTTGTGAACAATCGTTTTCTTCCCGAGAGCAATCCAATTTGGCAGGTAGCCATCCCATTTTTTGTCGTAGTCTGGGTCAGCTACATCGGGGAAAACAAGATCCCACGGTGCGTCCTTCGCCACTGCGTCCATAAAATCATCCGTGACTCCAACGGAAATATTGGCGTTGACGATCTTACCAGCCTGACGTTTCGAATTGACAAACTCCAGGATATCGGGGTGCCAAATATTTAAAATTAACATCAACGCGCCCCGCCGCGAGCCACCCTGTTCAATTAAACCGGTTGAAAAACTGTAAAGCGAACCCCAGCTTACGGCACCAGAGGATCGACCATTGACCCCTTTAACGTAAGCATAACGTGGACGCAGACTGGAAAGATTAATACCGACACCGCCGCCGCGCGAAAAAATTTCGTTCATCTGACGTAGGGTATCGATAATCCCTTCGCGGCTATCCTTGGGTGAAGGAATGACGTAGCAGTTATAGTAGGTTAAGGCCTGCGGGGTGCCAGCCCCGGTCAAAATGCGTCCGGCCGGAACAAATTTCCAACCATCCAAAAGCCAGCGGAATTTAGCCCCCCACTCAGCCCGTTTTTCTTCTGTTGTTTCCGCCTTGGCGATACCGTTGGCCACTCGATCCATCATCTGCTCGGGGTGGGTCTCCAGTGGCTTATCGATGTGCTCAATCGCCCTCTCTGTTGTTGTCCCGTCACGGAGGAGGACGGTTACTTGACCGCCCTCAATTTTTTGCACCGTTCCGATTTCACGTTGGCCGGAATTGAGATCGATACAGACAACGACAATATCATCGATCGCCAGGCTATCTTTCTTGCCATCTTTAAAAGCATAACGATCAAAAAAAATCTTTTCTCCGACATCATGGAGTGCATTATCCTCTTCCTTAATAAATTCGCTCGGCAGCTTCCAATGATGTGGTTCAGTGTAAGTCTCTTCGCTAATGGCGACGATAGTTGGTGATAAGAGCTTGTCGAGAGAGGCCCTTTTAGTTTTGCTGCGCACGATAAATGTTTCGGTATTCGGTGATTCTTCAGACTGGTCGAGCATGATCCTCCTTGACATTGTCATTAGTTGACGAGTTTTCTCACTTCTCTTTCTAACGATTTGATATCGGTAAATTGCCGGTAAACAGAAGCAAAGCGGATATAGGCGATGCCGTCAAGCGCCTTCAAGCGTTCCATAACCAGCTCGCCGACGTAAAGGCTCGGCACCTCGGTCTCGCCACGTTCGTTGAGTTCACGCTCGATACTGGTGATCATCTGCTCAATATTGGCCAGGCAGACCGGCCGTTTTTCACAGGCCTTACTAATGCCCTCACGGAGTTTTTCGAGAGAAAAACTCTCACGTCGGCCATCGCGCTTGATGACCATCAATTTTGGTACCTCGAGCCGTTCATAGGTCGTAAAGCGATGCTGACAGTCCAGGCACTCTCGACGTCGACGAACGCTATTATCCGCGTCACGACTATCGATGACCTGAGATTCGTGCTTGCACTGTGGGCAATGCATTGTCCCTCCTGTCGATCATCCGCCCCATCCCTACCGGACGATAGGTATTTTGCGGCGCTTGTACACCATATACTTACTCTACCACAAGCCATGGTGTTTAAAGCTTTTGTACCGATCAGGTTTAGAGATGGTTGATCGGGCGATTATCCACAGTAAAAACGATTAGCTATTAGAGCTAAAGCATAACCGAAAAGCGACGTCAATATATTGTCCGCCGAGGTACGAAAATGGATTAGAATGAATTATATAAACATCTAGTATAGCGCAAGCCTCCAGCACAACTATATATTGGGCTAGATCACTTGAGCTTACGTCGAATAAAGGCCGGGATATCGAGTTCGTCCTCAGCCTGTTTATTCTCGTCTTCTGGTTCAGCACCGGACATATTAAAACCGAACGAACCAAATCCCCCAGTTTGAGCCTGTTGAATCGTCTGGCTTGACTGTCTTTCCGTCTCGTTGGTTTTTTTTGAGCGGGTTCGCTCATCATCATCGAAGCCTGTAGCAATAACCGTAATTTTGACCTCTCCGGACATGGCTTCATCGATAATCGAACCAAATATGATGTTAGCGTCGGGGTCGGCGGCCTCGGTAATGACCTTAGCGGCCTCATCAATCTCATACATACCGAGATCTGGTCCACCGGTTATATTAAAGAGAATGCCTTTAGCACCGGCGATCGAAAGTTCAAGGAGTGGCGAGTCGATAGCTGCCCGAGCGGCTTCAACCGCCCGGTTATCGCCAGAACCGCGTCCAATGCCCATTAAGGCTGAGCCGGCATCGGACATAATAGCGCGCACATCGGCAAAATCGACATTGATAATGCCGTGCAGGGTAATAAGATCAGAAATGCCCTGAACGCCCTGGCGTAGCACATCGTCAACAATGCCAAACGCATCGGTCAGGCTGGTTTTTTTATCAATCACCTGAAGCAGGCGGTCATTCGGAATAGTGATCAGCGTATCAACTTTATCCTTAAGTTCCTCAATACCAATTTCAGCGATTTTCTTACGCCGCAAACCCTCAAATGTAAATGGTTTGGTGGTGACTGCCACCGTGAGGGCGCCAAGCTCTTTGGCGATCTGAGCGACGAGTGGCGCTGCCCCCGTACCAGTCCCTCCGCCCATCCCACAGGTCACAAACACCATGTCCGAGCCTTTGAGCGCCTCATAAATTTCTTCTTTATTCTCCTCGGCGGCCTTTCGTCCGATCTCGGGGTCAGCCCCGGCGCCAAGGCCGCGGGTCGAATCCTTACCGATTTGAATTTTGATGGGAGCCTCGTTATGAGAGAGAGCTTGTGCGTCTGTGTTGATAGCGACAAATTCGATGCCCCGGAGCTTCGCTTGAATCATACGCATAACCGCGTTGCCACCTGAGCCACCAACGCCGACGACCTTGATTGATGCAAATGTGTCTAGTTCTGGTATAGCCATGGAGACTCCTTTACTTCATCAAGACTCATACCGAAAAAAGTCACTTCTTGATGAAGTCTCCCTCCTTCCCTTACGAATTGTAAACTGATTATAGCAGAATTTTGAGATCTGACTAGGGCATAAAGTTTTTGAACCAGCCCTTGGCGCGGTCAACGATATTCACGAACTGGTGCGGCATCATATTTTTGGTCTTTACTGGGGTATTGGCGGTCTCGAAAATGCCCCAAATCATTAGGCCAACGCAGGTCGCGTAGCTTGGATCGTCGAGCTTATCGATGAGTCCGGAAATCTCCAGAAGTGGTGATCCCATTTGGACCGGTAACTTTAGGTACTCTTTGGCATATTCAACTAAACCTTCGAGCTTACTACCGCCTCCGGTTAGGACGACGCCGGCGGGGAGCATGCCCTCGCGACCAACGGCGGCGAGCTCTTTTTTTATCATGCCAAAAATCTCATTAAGACGGGCCTCAATAATTTCGGCAACTTCGCGCCGGGAGACGCGCTGCGTTTCCCGCTCGTCGAGCTCGGTCAGATCAATTTTTTCACTCTCCCGAACTGAGTCCGGGTGGGCACAACCGTAACGGAGTTTAATTTTCTCAGCCAGTTCAAGATTAGTCCTTAGACCAATGGCGATATCATTGGTAATATGGCTTGAACCAACAGGCAGGACACTGGTTCGTAAGACCTCGCCTTCTTCATAAACGACATAGGTTGTGGTTCCGGCTCACATATCAATTAAAATAACGCCACTTTCCTTTTGGCGTTTTGAGAGCAAGCCCTTGGCTGTCGCTAGTGGAGCAAAGATTAGTCCATCCATCTCTAGGCCGGCCTGGAAGACGCACTTACTGAGATTTTTTATGGCAACGGTCGCTCCACCAATGACTAGGGTTTCAACTTCGAGTCGGATACCGCTCATACCAACCGGGTCTTTGATACCCTCCTGGCCATCGATGACATAGTTTTTGGCTAGAACATGGATAATCTCACGGTTTGGCGGCAAGGCCACAGCCCGAGCGGCCTCGAGGGCACGTTCGGTATCGGTCTCACTAATCTCACCATCAGCCCGACTGACCGCAATCACTCCCTTGGAGACATTTGAGCTAATATGAGTACCATTAATACTAACATAGGCGCGAGTAATCGGTAGGCCACTCATACGTTCGGCCTCGTCGAGGGCCGTCGAGATGGCACTGACCGACTCTTCAATGTCGCTGATGACGCCTTTACGTAAGCCGGAGTTGAGGGCCGTGCCTACACCAACAACTTGAAGCATTTCCTCTTGAAACTGCCCAACGCATACGGCGACTTTACTTGTCCCAACATCAAGACCGACAATAACTGAATTTTTTGGCATGCATGCCCCTCCGGGAGAGAATAAAGTTTAAATTAATCACCTTTGTGATGAATGCCGATAAGGTGTAAAAGGCTATGCTCGATCAAAAAGGCAATTTTAGTTTCGATAGTTTGCTTTTCTTTAGTGGCTTCGCTGATCACGACCGGCAGGCAGATCACAACGCTGCCTAAAAGGATCTGACCGGGTTGCGACCGAATCGCCGTTAAGTTAGGCCAGACCGGAAAGCTTAATACGTCCGTAGGACGATCTTGGAGGCGATGCTGGTGATTGAGCCGCCGCATTGCCACCCGGCCGACAAACCGAAGCTCAACTTCTACATTATCGGTTATACCGTACTTTGACAAGACGCTAGTGACTAGTTTAGCATACGCCTTTGTCTCGATCAGTTGTCGGGTTTGATTGTAATGATTAACGGTAATCATGTGAGATGCTGGCGAACCAGTTGGCTCACGATCGTCCCATCGCTACGACCCCTGATCTTCGGTATGAGCATGGCCATGACCTTACCAATATCGTTTATAGCTGTCGCCCCGGTCTCGTCGATGGCGGTGCGGATCAGCTCATTAATCTCGGTTTCAGAAAGGGCCGGCGGCAAGTACTTTTTGAGGATCACCAACTCGGCCTCCTCTTTGGTCGCGAGTAGAGCGCGATTTCCGTCGCGGAATGACTGGGCGGCTTCGAGACGCTGCTTGGCTTCGCGATTCAGGACCTCGATGATCTCCTCATCGGTGAGTGTATGGCCAAGACGGATCTCACGATTTTTGATACTAGTCTTGACTAAGCGTAAGGTATCACGAATCGAATTCTGGCTCGTCTTTATAGCCTCGATAAGGTCATGATTGATATGTTCGCTAAGAGTCATCGTCGCTCCTTCGAGCTAGCTAATAGCCACGCTTGATCCGTTTACGGACAGCTTTACGGCTGGCTATCTCGCGCTTCGCTTGGCGAGAGATATCTTTACTAAAATAACGGCGTTTCTTGACTTCCGTCAATATACCGCTCTGCTGGACGTCGCGGAAGAACCGACGCAAAAGGCTCTCAAAACCTTCTTTACGTTCGCGTCGTGGCCCTTCAGTTGGCAAATATCCCATAACTAAAAAAATCACCTCACCTTCGAGTCGAGCTCATTTAAATATATTATACTATAAACGGTCGGAAAACAACATTGCGCCGAGTGGTTGTCCGGCGAGAAGGTGCATGTGGAGATGCGTAACGGTCTGACCGGCATCTTGATTAGTATTGACGACAAGACGATATCCGGTTTGCGCGACCCCTAGTCTCATGGCTAACTCGCGCGCAACGGAAAAAAGGTGGCCCATAACTGTTTCATTTTCCGGTTTTACGCTATTGGCCGAGCGGATGTGAACTTTTGGCATGATCAGGAGATGAACCTTCGCCTTGGGTTTGATATCGGCGACGGCAATGACTGCACTATCTTCAAAGATCAGGTCAAACTTTTTTTCGGTGATAAATTGACAAAATAGACAGTCGGGTATGGCGTCTCCTTTTTCTTGGCGGCGGCCCAATGATCAATGGCCATTCCTTTTTCAACCAGTGTTGTTGCTGTGCCAAAGCTTCACCCATTAAGCGGTGACGTAACTCAGTATCGACTATCCCACCACGGTGCGGATGACGGTAGCGTTGCGCGTGGGGTGAGTGAAAGCCGTGCGCGTAGTGCACGAGCTCATGAGCGATCGTCGTATCTATCACGTATGTAGGCACACGTAAATCTGTAAAATAACTAGTAAGGGTGATCACCGAAATTCCCTGATCCATCCGAATCGAACCGAGTCGCGTCCGCGATCGTCTTCCGAAGGCAATTTTGACCTCATTGGGACTGGCGATATCGGTAAAATAGCTGGCCCAAATACTCGCTAGTCGGTACGCTAACCATATATTGTCGCGACTCCCTATTACCTCATGCATACGGTTCATTATAGCATCTGCCCTTGACACGCGGCCAGACCTTTCTTAGTATAGACTCTAGGTGGAATACCTTAACAAACCCGTAATTGACCTTGACAAAACACTCAAAAGGTGGTAGTATACACTGTTTTTCCGAAAGGTGACTCCATCCCTGTTAACCTGTCATCGTGACCGTTATCGGGCTAAAGAGCCAATGACCAGGAGGAAGAACTGACCTGTCTATAAAGGAACAGGTACCACTATGAACAAAACCCAGTCATGGGGGGTTGAAGCTATTGAGTCGGTCTTTGATTTTCTCAAAGTGCCAGCAAAGTCATGGAAGATTAGCAAAGCGTACGCGAAACCTTCGCTACAAAAACATCTGACTACTCTGCTTTCGATTATTGTTTTGGTGACGGCCATTAATTGGCCACCGGTCGGCAATGAAGTTCCCGAGAGTCCGACAGTATCGAACTTTGAAAGTGCGATTATTCTTGATCGTAATAATTATTCTCTCCTTACGATCGAGTCGCCAAGCCTGAAAATTAGACCCGGCAAATCATTGGCACAGGAGCAAGCCGATGCGGCGGCCCGGGCCCGCCGACTTGTTGCGTCGCCGCCAACTCGTGTTTCCGGTACGATCGCTACCGTGGCAGCCCATGCGATGGTTCAAGATGCGGCAACTAAAGCTGGTATTGACCAGTATTGGAAGGTCTTAGCGGCGGTTTGGCAAAAAGAAACTGGTAAATCAGGTGACAGCTGTATTGTCTCACGGGCGGATGGTCGGGCGATTGGACCGATGCAGTTCATGCCTGGCACATTTCGTGCTCATGCCCAGAGTCCGGATGCCGATATCTGTAAGGTCAAGGACTCCCTCGAAGCAGCGGCTGATTTGCTTAAGAACGCTGGCTTGGCTCGCGGTGATGTGACGCACGCTTTACTGGCTTACAATCACTCACTTGCCTATGCTAATTCCGTACAACAAATCGCCAATAGTATCGAGTAATAAAGAGCCTCTTTAGAGGCTCTTTATTAGTTATGGCGTAACCGTGACCTTAGTGCCCGGGTTAACAATCGTGATCCAGCGTTGACCCGCATTGAATCTATTAACCTGGCTCTTGTCATTAAAGAATATAGTCGGTTCTTTCGGTGAAGCCTTCTGCCAAGTGCCAGTTACTACCTGACCGTCTTCGAAAATCTGGGCTTTACCGCTGCCGACTGTCTGCAATTTCAGCCCCTGTTCATTAATGCGTGTCAGAATCGGTTTTGAAACGACCTCCTGAATGATTACGACTTTACTCATAATCTGTTCACCGCTTATGCCATCTTTATGAGCTAGACCGGCCATTGAGCGCGCGTAGCTATTGGTCGTTGGGTTATAGCTCCAGCTCACATTATACTGTTTGCTCGAGATTTCAATATCGATAGTTTGAGATGTTGGGCGGAGGTTAGCCGCTGCCTCTTTTTTAAAGACAATTTTCGGATAGCTGTCGAGGCTCGGCCAGCCATTCTTTTGGGCGATGTCGTAAAGCTTTTTCGGCGAGGCAAACATGGTGTGTTCAGTGGCAATGCCCTGACGTGGCTCACGCTGAAAGGCCTGAACGCCGTAACGAAACTGATCAATGTCCTTCAAGCCCAGACTAGAAATTGCGTCAAGAGCATCGATGTTACCACCAACGTGAGTATAAAAACAGTCGTATTCGAGACACCAATCAAGATAATATGGCCGAGCACTACGTACAGGCCCTACCTTACCGGGTATATTCGGTCCAAAGATCGCCAAAAATCGGGTGATTCCCCCTTCAGCTTGTGCTTCATAGACAACACTCGCGCTTGTCAATCCGACTTGAGGGCGGGCATCGGGATAGTTCTCGATCATTACTCCAAGTGCGTGTCGGTTAGCGTCTGATGCGGGATAGGTTTGGTTGTCGAGAAGTGAGACGGCCGTGGCCCCGTTCGGCTTAAAGAGATTGAAAGCCCGAGGCCGATTCGGGTCATTGCTTCGCTTACTGTATAGAACAAGGGTAGCGAGAATAACTAAAAAGAGTCCAAAAATGATTAAGGGTCTGTAGATATGGCGCTGTTTTAGCATCGTTCGCCAGCGCGGTTTCGGTGGTGGGCTAATTGGTGTGATAAATGCGGGCACTTTCTCACCTACTTTCGTATTAAGCGTTATGGCATTGGTGCGTCTGAAGGGATTCGAACCCCCGACT
>CAZNEF010000117.1:0-2419 GCA_964572235.1 uncultured Candidatus Saccharibacteria bacterium
GAAATAGTCGGCCAACGCCCGACGGGCATTGAAAACCGGTGTCACGATGGCAATCAGCGGCAGTGAAGCATTCATAGGACTCATAGCGCCTCCCCCGTCGCTTGAGTCAGGGCCATTTTAAATTGGGCGTAGCTTTTATCCCAATTAAATTCGGCCGCCCACTGCACGCTGTGGCGGGCGAGACGTTCGCGTAATGGTGCGTCACGGATCAACCGGCACATCGCCGCCGCCAGGACCTCGGCCGTCGGATTCGGGCTAACCAAGAGTCCGGTTTGATTATCGATAATCGCATCAACCTGACCGGTGACGGCTGTGGCAATGCTCGGCGTACCGCAGGCGGCCGCCTCGGTGATCACCATCCCCCAGCCTTCCTTCACGGACGGGTGGACAAAAACCCAAGCCTCTTGCATTAGTTTCACCTTCAAGTCGCCGGCGGCTCGTTTTAAAAAAAGAATATCCTTGGCTGGTAATAAAACGCGATCGGTGAGCTTAAGTTTTTTAATCAGGCGATCGACTACTGGTTTGAAGGGACCGTTGCCAACAAGGGCAAGTCTGGCTTCGGGGTAGTCCTTCACCACTAAGGCAAAGGCTCGCAAGGTTAGGTCGGGCCGTTTATTAGCGACAAAGCGTGAGACCTGAAGAAAGAGCGGGTAGGTGGCTTTTTGGCCTGGACGATAACGCTCGTGATCAAGGCCAAGCCGAAATTGATGAATCTGCTTGCGCTCATAGCCCCAAGCAACGAGATCGTTAACGGTCGACTCCGCGTAGGTGACGACCGGTCGATGGCGGTAAGGCATGAGCTGCAAGCGCTCAAAGCTTTTACCGAAGAAGGCGAGCGGCCAAGGCACTTGATAGTCCCAGACCTCTTTGGCTAACTGATTAACATACTGGACAACCTTGGATTGGCGGGCGGCATAAAACGGCGTCTGCCAAGCAATCGTATTGAGCATATCGATCACCAAATCTGGTTTTTTTGTTAGCATCTTATAGTAGCGATAACCATACCAATAGGTCAGAAGTGTACTGCCGCGTCGGACAACCCGTATACCATCAATCGTCTCCTCAATGGGCAAACCCGTCACCATACGACAAAACCAAGTCACCGTATGGCCATCGGCCACGAGACGCCGGGCGTACTCAAAGGTAATAATCTCCGCGCCGCCGACATAGGGATTTTTGATATCTTTCCAGTTGTAAATCAAAATAGTCAAATTGAACTCATTGCGATTATAACCGAGGGTCAGCAGTACGGGGTATTAATTGCGCGATTATGAAGCAGCCAACACTCTTCAACAGGAGACCATAAGCAGAGTCGGCCAGAACTTCAGCCTGATAGTTGAGCAGTAGGTTATTCGGGTCGTGAGCGACCGCCAAAAACAGTCCCGCCGCCGCTAAAAGGAGGAGGCCAAGGAGGGCTAAAAAATAGCCGAGTCTAGCGAACATGGTCAGACTTCTTTCGCCAAAAGATCAGCGTACCAATCAGTAATAATGTCGCCAGTGAAATAAAGGCCGAGCGGACAAATATCTGTTGCGGCCGGAAAATTAGTTCCAGCGTATAGTCGCCCGTTTGATCGATAAACCAGCTATTGGCATAGCCATAGCTTTGAAAGTGGCTCGTATCACTAATGGAATAGTCTTTAATCCGCGCCTGCCAGCCAGCGTCATAGCTATCGAGAAAATTGAGAAAAAATGGTGATGCCGTTTTAACCTGAATCTGGTAGTGCGTAGAGGAGAGACGCTTGGTGGTCAATGACGGCGTCGGAGTCACCGGTAAAGTCGGCTGATTAGTGAGAATCAAACTATCCAGAAGGGCCGGCAGTTTAATGGCTCGGATATTGTCATAACCGATGGTCGTCGGCACTGGCTTCTTATCGCCCGGATCGGCATAAAGGTAAAGATAAGCCCCGCGCGTTGAGGCCAACGGGGTGAGGAGTGTCGTCTCTGTCTGCCAGGCGTTTGAACCAGTTAAGTTACCGCTCGGCTCAGAAAGATTCGATCCCTCTTGAAAAATACCGTAGTGCGGCGCGTTGCCGGCTAGTGTTTGGTAGTCAAAACTTACAAGATAGGTTTGATTCGGACTAAAATTATCGATACCTTGGGAAATCGCCGCGACGTGGTTGCGACTCGTCAGTCGCAATGATTGTGCGCCATCCGTAGCGAGGGCGCCGAAATCGGCCGCCTGGTCAGGTTTCCCTGGGCGTGTCGGCGTAACGTCAGTCAGTCCACTGCTCCATATTCCATTCTCGAACGAGCCATTAGTGATGAGATTCGTAAAGCCGCCGCCGAGCGTCATGGCCAAACTATGAGCTCCAGCGCGAAGTGCAATATCGCGATTCTGCGGCAACGGTTGGTCATCGATAAAAAACTCCGCTGCCTCGCTCGAGTTGTGGCTCAGTTGGTAACGACCGGCCACGGGAAC
>CAZNEF010000118.1:0-7485 GCA_964572235.1 uncultured Candidatus Saccharibacteria bacterium
CTTGAAATTGTTGAGCAAAACCCGCTCATCATACTGGACGGCGCCCATAACCCGGCCAAAAGTCGGGCCCTCGCCCACTCGCTTAAACGGATCTTTCGCCATCAACAGGCCATCTTTATTTTTGCCATGAAAAAGGGTAAGGATCTTGAGGCAAGCCTAAAGCCACTCTTGCCGCTAGCGGCCAAATTTATTGTTACCCGTTTTTCGGAAAAAAAATCACGTTCCACCGCACAAATTGCCAAGTCGATCCGCAGTCACGGTGTCCCAGTCACGGTGCGCCTCAATCCAACCCTGGCCCTGGCCCTCGCCAAGCGCCAGTGTAAGGGCGATCAGTATATTTGTGTCACTGGTTCGCTTTACCTCGTCGGCAAGTTACGTGATCAATGGCACCCCTATCAGTCAGATAGACACCATGATACGATCGAGGAGACGGCATGGCCAAGCATTGTCGGTGAGCCGATTCGCCGTTCTGAACTGCAAAAGGAAACGCATGAGAGATAAAAAAGTGGCCCGCCTGATTGCCGCCGAGCTCGAACGCCAGCGCGCTGGCCTTGAGCTTATCCCCAGTGAAAATTATGTTTCAAAGGATATTCTACAGGCCGTTGGATCAATTTTGACCAATAAGTATTCCGAAGGTTATCCGGGCAAACGTTACTATGCGGGTAATGTCGTTATTGACGCAATTGAAAGGCTCGCCATAAAACGAGCTAAGAAGCTTTTTCGAACCACTGATCACGTTAATGTTCAGCCCTATTCCGGTTCGCCAGCGAATATGGCAATTTATTTTGGACTTTTAGAGTTCGGGGATACGGTTATGGGCATGCGACTCGACATGGGTGGCCATATTACCCATGGCCTACCGATTGGCTTCTCTGGTACGGCTTATAATTTTGTTGCTTATGGCGTTAACAAAAAAACGGAGCTCATTGATTACGACGAGCTAGAAATGCTCGCCAAAAAGCATCGGCCAAAAATGATTGTCTGCGGCGCAACCGCCTATTCGCGAATTATCGACTTTAAACGTTTTGCCAATATTGCCCAGGCTCATGGGGCACTGCTCATGGCGGATATCTCCCATATCGCCGGCCTCATCGCGACTGGTCTACACCCATCACCGTTCGGTTACGCGGATGCTATTATGACGACCACCCACAAAACTCTCCGTGGGCCGCGTAGTGCCGTTATCTTCTGTAAACCAGAATATGCCCGGGCTATCGATAGGGCGGTCTTCCCGGGCTTGCAGGGCGGTCCACACGACCATGTCACCGCAGCCAAGGCAATTTGCTTTAAGGAAGCCATGGGACCAGAATTTCAGAGCTATGCGACACAAGTAATTAAAAACGCCAAGCAACTTTCGAGCTGCTTGGCTGATCGTGGTTATCGAATTGTCAGCGGCGGCACGGACAATCACTTGATGGTTATCGATCTGACCAAGGCGAAGATGTCGGGCAGCGCGGCCCAGCTTGTGCTGGAGAAGGTTGGCATCACGACCAATAAGAACACGATTCCCTACGATCCAAATCCTCCGATGAAACCTTCAGGTCTGCGACTTGGCACACCGGCCATCACCAGCCGCGGATTGCGCGAAAAGGATATGGAGAAGGTCGCCGATTTTATCGATCGCACACTCCATGCCAGCGATGCTGTAGCTTTAAAAAAAATCGGTCAGACCGTCGGGCGTTTCGCGTCCAGTTTCCCGCTTCGGGGTATCGATAAGTAATTAGGAGACGTTATGAAATGAGTTCTATGCCTGTTGAGATGACAAGTCACACTTTAGTGGAAAAGCTTTACGCTGACCTAGCGGCGCGCGTCCAGCTTTTGATTGCGGCGGGCCACACACCGGCGCTAGCCGTTGTTTTAGTCGGCAACGATCCAAGTAGCGAACGCTATGTCGCCTCAATTAAGAGAAAACAGGCCGAGAGTATTGGCATTCTCTACACGATTCACCGTCTTGACGCGACTGCCAATGAGGCTACGGTTATCGACACGATCGAGAAACTCAATCTAGAAGTCGGCGTCACTGGGATTATTGTGCAGCTGCCGCTGTCCGAGGGACTCAACGTGGAGACAATTCTCGGATCCGTAGCCAAGGAAAAAGATGTTGATGGTCTTCGCCAGGGCACAACATTCATGCCGCCAACCGTCAGGTCAATTCTAGAGCTTTTCGAAGCCTATGACATTCAGCTCGCTGACAAAAAGATCGCCATTGTCGGCCACGGACGTCTGGTTGGGGCACCGCTTTACAGCGTCCTGAAAGGACTAAAACTCGACGTTAGCACCTGCGATGCTTCAGTTGCCGATCTCAAGGGTTGCACGCTAGGAGCGGATATTTTAATTTGTGCTACTGGACATCCAAAGCTTATTGAGCCAAGTATGGTTAAAGAAGGCGCGGTCATTGTTGATGTCGATACCGATGTCAACTACGATGCGGTAGCGGCTAAGGCTAGCTACATTACGCCACAGCGTGGCGGTGTCGGTCCACTCACCGTGACCTTCTTACTCGCTAACGTCATCGAAGCGGCCGAAGCGCTATCTCGGTATGATAATATAGCCGGCGGCGCTGAGGAAAAGTATATAAGTAGCGATTAGCACAATAAAAAAGAGATTTTCCATAAATGACCCAGTTGTAATACATAAAACTTTTGGCAGTAACGTCGAACGCCAATCCAGTGGATAAAACCACTGGATACCTTCAGGCGTCAAGGCATCGAGTACGAGGTGGCTTAGATAGCCAAACAAGATTGCCAGATGGATTTCCAGCGCTATTTTCGGCAGAAACCCAAGTAGGACAAAAGCTATCAAGGCGACAGCGGTCAGTGAGTGTAAAAACCCACGATGCTTGAAGAGTTTTTCTACCACATAGCCAACAATTTTTAACGGCCGGAAGCCAAGGACGCGTATATTCTCAGCGGTTGACTGCGTATTGTCAAGATCGGGTAGGAGGGAGGCAAATGCGCTCACGGCCGAAAGAGCAACCAGTGGATATTGGTGTGGAAGATGAAAAACTATAAAAAGACCGGCCGCACAGGCACCACCGAGAGCATGAGTTGGACCACGCATTCGCTATCCTTTATTTAGGTGAGGCAGTGCCCCAGTCGGTCATGACCGCTCGTTTGCCCTCTTTTTTCATTAAATACTCATAGCAAGCAAGAGCGGCCGTACAACCTTCACCGGCCGATACGACAGCTTGCTTATATAGCGAAGTCGTGACGTCACCGGCGGCAAAGATTCCGGGCACTGAGCTCATCATATGGGCATCGGTAATAATCTCATTCTTTTCGGTCATCGCCACCAGGCCCATGATAAACTCAGCCTTGACGATATAGCCAATCTCGACGAAAACGCCATGAAGCGCTAACTGACGCTCCTTGTTCATGTTAACATCGGTAATGGTAAGACTCGTCACTCGGTCAGTCCCATTAATCTCTTTAGCGATGGCATTGTAGATGACTTCAATATTTGGTTTGGCGAGCACTCGGTCAATTAAGATTTGCTCACCTCGAAACTCATCGCGACGATGAACAAGATAGATTTTTTCGGCAATAGCTGAGCCATAAATGGCGGCATCGAGTGCTGAGTTACCACCACCGACAACGGCCACCGTCTTACCTCGGTATAGTGGTATATCGCAGGTTGCACAATAGGAAACGCCTTTACCCTGAAACGCTTTTTCGCCCGGCACCTCGAGATTACGCGGTGTTTTGCCAAAGGTTAAAATGACCGACCGGGCGTGATATTCTGTCGTGTGAACACTCACGACAAAGCCGTCACCTTCCTGACGTACCGCCGTGACTTCAGCAAATTTTACGATGGCACCAAACTTTTCCGCCTGCTTTTTAAACTTGTCCGACAAAGTCCAGCCCTCGATCATATCGAAGCCCGGGTAATTTTCGACATCTGGCGTCGTCGAAAGCTGGCCGCCAATGTCCTTGGTGAGGACAAGCGTTTTGAGCGCCCGACGCGAGGCATAAATCGCGGCGGTCAGTCCCGCTGAAGCACCACCAACAATAATCACATCGAATGTATCTATAGCTAACTCCTTACCCTACCATTCTAATTGACTGGTTCAGATGAATCAAGTATACTGATTTCTGGTTCATACTCCTTTCCAAACTAATCGTGACCTAGAGAGCTGACTCAGGTTGGGAAGGGAGTAACTTCGGGGAGTGGCGCAGTTGGTAGCGCGCGGCGTTTGGGACGCTGAGGTCGCAGGTTCGAGTCCTGTCTCCCCGACCATTTAATAATGTTTTAATAGTTGTGTGCTAGTTTGGTGGCAAGAGGACCTTAAGCATGCGTATTCTGATTATTGAAGACGAGGCAAGACTGGCTGAGCTCCTTAAGAAACAGCTCAGTCATTTTTATATCGTCGATACCGCTTTAAATGGCCAAAGCGGTGCCCACTTGGCTGAAGTCTGTCTTTACGACCTCATTATTTTAGATCTCATCCTACCCGACATACACGGTTTACATATCTGTAAAATGTTACGCACGAATAAAATACTAACACCAGTACTCATTCTGACCGGTGAGCTTCTCACCAGCGATAAAGTCGAAACCCTTGACGCCGGCGCCGACGACTATCTGACTAAGCCGTTTCAATTTGCTGAACTTTTAGCGCGCGTTCGGGCATTGCTGCGCCGCAACCCCAAGGGCAATGGTCACGCAGTTTTAACGGTTGACGATCTTGTCCTTGACCCGATCAAGCGACTCGCCGTCCGGGGCAGCCAGGTCCTAACCCTTCGACGCAAGGAGTTCGATCTACTCGAATACATGATGCGCAATCAAGGCAAAGTCCTACCGAGACGAATGATTCTCGATCAAGTCTGGGATGACGAGCGTGATAATTACGGCAACAGTATCGATGTCCACATTAAACACCTACGCGACCAAGTTGACAAAAACGGCGGCGTACCACTCATTCAGACTGTTTACGGCTATGGCTATAAGCTAGTCGGGCCTTAAGCCGATAACCTAGCAAGACAGTTAAGGCAAGACCAGCCATGACGGCCACCAGCCCGAAGCGACGGTTGTAATTTTTCGCCGTGGCCTTTTTCGGTAGTACGCTTGGAGTTGAGCTGGTCACAGGCGGGCTTTGGCTCGGTGTGGTGTCAGAAGAAGGAGTTGTCGCCAGCGTCGCACTGACGGCAGGGCGGGAAGTGGATTTACTTTTATCAACAACTAGCTTAGCTGACTTCGGCGCTGCAGTTGCCGCTGCCGCCTTCGGCGCGGCAGTCACTGCTGTTTTTGGTGTATCGCTACAACTTACCGCATTCACATAGGCAGGGATTTCACCAAAGTGACGACTCGCACCACAAAGAACACTCGTGGTCGAGCCAGTTGCTTTCCAGTACGCGACAAGATCACCGAATAGAAAGCTATAAAGATCGGCATCGCTATTTATCGCTATCAGGTCATCGACGAGACCACTGGCGGACGCACTGCCGCCTTGTCGATCGACGACAAAAGAGTCAAAACTAATTGGATAGTCAACCTTACCGTCACCATCCCAGGAAACGTAGGCGACATCTTGGCCAATGACAAACTGTTTATAGCTCCAACCGGCCGTAGTTGTGCCTAAATCGGTCTGAAAAGTTTCGCCGCGCGCATCCTTGAAGCGCAGCTTCCAGACGTTACCCGAGTCATCACCATAGATCCAGGCGGCAAGGGCTTGTGGTTGACCGATAATCGGGATTGATTTTTGAGCGACGGCGTAGGCTTTATCATTGCTAAAATCGTAGTTCAGCTTCATAGCCTGACCATTGTGGCCGTCGACGCCGGAAAGGACGAGGCTACCATTAGTTGTTGCATCGGTCTTCCAACCGTTAACGCGATCGTATGCATCAAGTACAACCGTATTGGTCGGGTAAAGACGCGTCGCCACTCCACGTGTACCAATCTGACTGATCAGCTCCTTAATACGATCAAAGGCCGGCCGTGTAGTCAGGTCAGCACCGGCCAGGCCATAGGTCGCTCGACTGTCATCGTAAAGACGGTAGATAAATATCTTTTCGACAATCGAGACGCTGCGTGTCATTACCAGTGCCCGCACCAACCAATTAGCTTGGTTTTCATTACCCATATCGCTCGCCTCATAACCCATTTCAGTAATCCAGATCTTCTTACCGCCACCATTCTTCCGCAGAGCCCCAATCGCCCGATCATACTCGGCCAGAAGATCGCCGCCACCAAAATTAACCTTTTCCGGATTGCCAGCGTGATAGACATGAAGACCGGCAATGTCAAATAGCGTCCAGCCGCCAGCCGCCGCGACGCCATGCCAAAAGTTCGGCGTTTCAACTCGTGAAGTAATACCAGAAAGAACGATCGTCGCCGAAGGATTCAGCGTTTTGATAATGTCACGCGCCTCTCGTAGGTAGACTGTATAATCGGCACCAGAGAGGTAATTGTCGGCCTCATTCATGATTTCCCAAGCTGGAATATCACTAAAATGGCCGACGACACTTTGCACATAACTTTTCCAGTCGTCATGTGTCCGATCGACACCTGGATAAACCAAAAGTCCGAGCGTCTGAATACTTCTCGATTTGAGCTTCACCGACGCTGCATCATACGCGGAAAAATCCATCGGGTTTTGGTATGTAAATTCCTGTCGCGTCCAGCCCATGCCAAGATTGACGATCATATCTGTCGCCTGTTGCTTGGCCGCGTCACCTCCGAGCGAAGGCACAGCGCCAATAATGCCAAAAGTGTCAGAAAGAGCGGCCGCTTGGACAGGATGAGAGGAAAAAGCGGCCAGTGAGAGTATGAGAACCAGACTGAGTAAATACTTCATGTTTCTACAATTAAGATACCATGTGGAGTGGGTATCTTTATGACCTCGCTCGAACCTACTTTATCAAAAATTCCTGAACCAAGGAAGCCGAGTCGCTGCTCGCTAACTCTCGCCGCCAAGCAAAATACTCTTTTGCGATTTCTGATTTGCGCACGCCGCGAGCACTCGACTGATTTCTTCACGCTCACGATAGGTGCGACGCGATATATTGGATGTATGGTTAAATGTCTGATAGCAAGGAAAAGAAAAAGGTGGCAAACAAACACTTGGTTTGTTACCACCTTAGGTCGTGTGGTTAGCTCGCATGGCGGTTAGTTCCCTAGATCATGCCGATCAAATGCTTCGCTTGTTGCTCGGCGTTTGCCGCATAAGCCGCAAAGCTGTCTTGCCGCATAAGTTTCCCACTGGAAAGAACGTACGTATCGGTGGGACGGAACTTCTCCAGAAAATACCGATCATGTGAGACGAGCACGATCGTACCTTCGTAGTGCGCCACCGCTTCCTCAAGTGCTTCAAGCGCTTCAAGGTCGAGGTGGTTGGTCGGCTCGTCCAAGATCAGCACGTTTGCCGAAAGCGCAGAGAAAAGCGCAAAGAGTAGCCGTGCTCGCCCGCCAGGCGAGAGAGCTAGGATCTCCTTGTCAATCTCCGCGGCCTTGAAGCCGAACTTCAAGGCAAGAGCGTACACGTCTTGA
>CAZNEF010000119.1:0-5216 GCA_964572235.1 uncultured Candidatus Saccharibacteria bacterium
ACCCTGGATCAAGCCAACAAAAAGTTCCAGAAAATAGAATGGCAGGGGCACAATATAAGGCAAAAGAAACGCGATGACTGTCAGGAGCACCTCGCCAGCGAATATGTTGCCAAATAACCGGAAGGAGAATGAGACAACTCGTGAAAGCTCAGAGATAATTTCGAGAATACCGACAAAAAAATCGATGAAGCCCTTAAAGTTTAGCTTGCTTAGGCCGCGGATATTGATGAACTTATTGGTATGCTCGACAAAACCAAGTCGACTGAGACCGAGCCATTGGGTCATCACGACCGAAATAACGGCCCAGCCTAGGGTTGTATTGATATCAGCATTGGCGGAACGAAAAATTGGTTCAACAAACGACTTGCCTTCTTCTAGACGAAGATAGCCGATCGTACCCACACCCGGTAAGAGACCGAGCCAATTTGAAAGCACGATGAGTATGAAGAGCGTAAATGTCAGCGGGAAAACACGACGCGTGAGCGTCCGGTCGTCCATGATGCTGTTAATTAGCGAGAGGAAAAGTTCCATTATCGCTTCAACAAAATTTTGTAACCCCTTAGGAACCAGATAGGTCTGGCGGCCAACCCAAAAACCGATCACGATTAAAATAATCATAACGATCCAAGTCATGACTAATGTATTAGTGATCGGCAGACCGTAAAATCTGGCGATCGTTTCCGCAGCCAATGAGATATGCATTATTGAATAACCTCGATAATCTTACGCACTTGCCTTTTAATCCAGAAGGTGGTGGAGGCAAAGGCGATAACGATACCAATAAGCAGGAAGCTAGGTAATGTGCCAAAGCGACGATCAACCCAAAGTCCAACCCCGCCAAAAATAACAAGTGGCACTAAAACCATATAACCAAGACGCAACGCTATCTGCAGCGCCAAAATAAAGCCTTTTTTATACAAAATGAACTCATTTCAACAGTTCAGCCCATATAGTTTTGCGGCTGCTTTGACCGTAGCATGCTTCACCCTGGCGGTCAAGCCTTCGCAGCTAGATTTCTCGGTCATTTTCCCTTATACTCATATCCTCGGGCCAGAAAATCAGACTGGGCATTTAGCTCAGCGGTAGAGCGCTTCGTTCACATCGAAGAAGTCACAGGTTCGAATCCTGTAATGCCCACCATTCGTTGATTAACTAATATCTGCTTGCTATACTGAAAAAATGATGAGGCTAATCAGTTCTCTTTTTGAGTTCATTAAAACCGTGGCTATTATTGTTATCGTCGCTTTTATTGTGCGTTTTTACCTCATTCAGCCTTTTCTAGTCGAGGGCTCGAGTATGGAACCGAACTTTCATAACGGAGAATACATCCTAATTGATAAATTAAGCTACCGCGTCCAGGCGCCGAAACGCGGTGACGTCATCGTCTTTCACCCACCGAATAATGCCAACCTTAATTATATTAAGCGAATCATTGGCCTACCGGGCGATCGTATCGAAATTATTAACGGTAAGGTTAGTGTCAATGGAGCCGTTATTGAGGAAGCCTATATCCCGAACGCTATTACCTCGTATCGTAGTTCAACAACCGCTAAGCTCGATGTGACCCTAAGCGCTGGTAATTATTATGTTCTTGGTGATAACCGCGATCACTCGAGCGACTCGCGCGAGTGGAACGCCGTTCCCGCCATTAATATTATCGGTCGAGCTTGGCTTGTGGTATTTCCGCCGAAAAACTTTGGGTTTGTGCTTCATCCGGGCTATGTAATTGGTCCTGAATTAACGCATGCAGTTGATTAACCGCCGTACCCTCTTTTGCCGAGACGAAAAGCATCGGTCGACGTGACAAAAATGGGAACCGCGAGATCTGAGCCGTACGCGGATCAATCAAATCAGCCTTATTGAAAACTGTAATCAGTCGTTTTTTCTGTTCGATCGCATACATGGCCGCGTGAGCATCGCCACGAGTTAGGCCATCGACCGCATCAATGACGAGAATGACGAGATCGGCCTGATCAATAGCCCGCATCGTGCGCATGACGCTGTAACGCTCAATCCTATCATCAAGACCAAGCTTGCCCCGCCGGCGCAGCCCGGCTGTATCTGTAATGACAAACGGTTGACCGTTCTCAATCTCAATACGACTGTCGATCGTATCACGAGTGGTACCCGGAACATCGCTAACGATAACCCTTTCACCCTCAGTCAGAGCGTTGAAGAGGCTCGATTTGCCAACATTCGGTCGGCCGATCAGCGTCACATGAGGAAGATAAGTACTGGCCGTCAGGACGACCTGTTTAGCGGGCAGAATTTTAGTAATCGCCTCGACAAGTTCGTCCGTGCCCCGACGTTGTGCCAGAGAGCCAGGTACAACAGAACCGAGTCCCAGATGAAAAAGGGCGCTCTCATAATTTTCCGGAGCTATATCGACTTTATTGACAAATACAACGGTTGGCGTTTGGGACTGACGAATAATTTCGGCGAGTCGTTGGTCGTCATGGGTCAGTCCAGCTTGGGCATCGAGAACAAAAATGAGGATATCAGCTTCAGCCACAGCGATCTGTGCCTGCACGAGCATTTCCGGACCAAACGTCTGATTGGCCAGTTCACCGCTTAGTCCAGCCGTGTCGACTAAATCAACGAGGCCGCTATCGAGCCTAACTTGTGCGTAAAGACGATCGCGCGTCGTCCCGGAAATCGGCGAAACGATCGCCTGGCGACGTCGAAGCAGCCGGTTAAAAAGGCTCGATTTGCCAACGTTCGGGCGGCCAATAATCGCGATAATAGGTAACTGGGGCATATCACTCCATTAGGTTGCAAGTATACCTGATACCATCATATTCGACAAGGCTTGACGCTCACCCGATTACTGGTAGCATATAAATACCACTCGCTATACAGTAAGGGATGCTATGTCCACCTGGAACAAGCCACCGAAAACACTGGCGACAGAGGTTGATCTAACCTTTGCTGAAGATGCGAACACCACGGACGAAGAAATGCTCGATCGTGATATTTTCGGACCCGGCGCCAGCCCAAGTCGGCGCTATATTGCCGACCTTAATAAAGTCGCCCAGTATTCAAACTTTCTGAAGGGTCTGGGCATGCGCGTCATATATACGCCAGGAGTCTGGGATTTGCCCCATATCGGTCACTGTCGCTATCTTCAAAAAGCCAAGCAGGCGGGTGATATCTTAATTGTGGGTACCGAGCTCGATCAGGCTGTCTCGATTCGTAAGGGTCCAAACCGACCAGTGGTCCCTTTTAATGAGCGCGTCGAAATGCTTTGCCATATTCGCCACGTCGATCTTGTTGTGCCGATCCCTGATTTTGACGAGCGTGGCCTTGGCGGTATGAATATGCTTGAGGCCATTCGTCCAAACATCTTCGTTGTCTCAAAACGAAGCTTCAGTGAGACTGACGATACGGAGGCTTGGCTCGAACGGGCCAAGACATATTGTGACGAGATTGTAACTCTAGAATCGATGGCAGAAACGTCAACCTCAGCGAAGATTCGCAGCCTATTGATGGATATGGGGGAATATGCAAAAGACGCCCTCAGCGAAGCCCAACTTTCAGCCGTTAAAACCGTCGAACAGGCTTTCGATGAGGTGAAGAGACGTATCGATGAGGTCGTCCGGAAGGCATGAGCGACACCGTGCTGGCTCTTTATGTCCCGGTTTTACATAGCGGTTACATCAATCTCTTTAAGAAATATAAGGGTAGTCGACTTTACCTCGTCGCCAATGAAATAATTCGCTTATTTCCAAAAACGGCCCGGGAGATTCGGGCAATTGCTCCCGATACTATGGGATCGATTCTCCGAAAATCCGGCTATTTTTCGTCTGTCATCATCGCCGGTCCAGATCGATTTGAGACTGTTAAGGCCAAAATAATTATTCAAAGCGGTGACGCCATTGGTGAGTGGCTGAAAGCTCATTATTTTGCCAGGCACAACGTGAAAACAGAATCGATTTTTCTGCGCTATGACGAAAATGTCACGAAAACCGTCAGACAGGAAATTGAATTTGATGGTGAGATCAGCAATGAGAAATTTGATCGCCAGATTATTGAAAAACTCAATGCCGAAAAAGTGAAAAGCGGTGATTATTTTCTTCAGGTCGCTGCCGCCATTGTCTTAAATGGTAAAATTATTGTGACAGGCTATAACCAACGAATGCCGACGGCACAGGCGATGTTGACTGTTGGTGATCCGCGCAATTTTATGGCCTATGGCACAGACAGCCATCAGCGAACTGTACTCCACGCCGAGCAGCGCGTACTTGTTGACTGTGCCCGGCAGGGCATTAAGACTGAGGGAAAGAGTCTTTACGTCACAACATTCCCCTGCCCGGACTGTGCGAGTTGCCTCGCCATCGCTGGTATCGAAAAACTCTATTTCGAACATGGCTACAGTCTTTTTAGCGCCATGGAAACGCTTAGTTTATACAAAGTCGAGGTTATCAAGGTCGGTCGCAACCAAATGTCACCACGGCGACACCACACGGCACAATAATTTGCCAATGGAAGTGGGCCACTGTCGCCCCGGTGATGAGTGGCTCACCGGAACGGCCATAGAGAACATCGCCAGTCATAGCGTATGCATTCTTCAACCACTGAAGCATCGCTATGAAATCGAGCCATTCCTGCGCCGTGAGCTTGCTGACGTCCTCTATATGACGTTTAGGGATAAGAAGAAAGTGGTACATTGTATTCTCCAGCGGGTAGGCATTCTCCGTCAAAAACCAACTTCGATTCATATGCACAATCGGCTGATCTTTAAGCGTCTCTCCGCCCACGCAAAAAGGACACTGGCCACTTTTTAAAATCCGGCTGAGTTGGGCCGTATATGCGGCATGGCGTCCATTTTTCGGCTCGACGATCGGGTAACGATCGGTCCGTGTATAGGTCAGGAAAACCCCGCCGTAATCATTACGTTTATCTTTGGCGAAATGACTATCCTCATGTACCGACCAGCGAGTTAGATCAAGCTCCGGAAAAAACGTGTCGGCAGCGGCAATCTCGGTGTCTAGAACGGTCAAGTAGAGACGATGAGCCAGCGGTAAGGCAGCAGCAAAGATTTGACCGCCCCCGATAATCATCACCTCATTCCCGCCACACTGTGTTGCCCCAAAACGGATCGCTTGACCGAGATCGTTGAAGACATGGGCGCCGACATATTTTTTACTCGTGTCGCGAGAAAGGACAATATTTGTGCGGCCCGGCAAGGCCTGGCCGCCCGGCATCGACTCAAAGGT
>CAZNEF010000120.1:0-8076 GCA_964572235.1 uncultured Candidatus Saccharibacteria bacterium
GATGGGCCTGAGCCTTGACCGGTGATTGTGTTTTGAAGGTAGACCCCAATTTTAAAGTTCTTGGCATGGTCCGGACCTTCCTCGGATAGGACCTTATAGCTGGGTGTAATCCCTTGTTTCTCTTGGGCAAGCTCTTGGAGCTGGCTCTTTGGATCCATATAGAGTTTGTGCTCAATAATTTCTGGTAATTTACCCGTGACATGTGCCTGAATGAACGTCTGGGCGATCGCGTAACCCTGATCGAGATAGAGGGCACCGACAAAGGCCTCAAATGTGTTGGCGAGAATAAGCTGACGTGCCTTGCCACCACTTTTTTGTTCGCCGCGGGACAAAAAAAGGTAATCGCCCATCGCTAAGTCTTGGGCGATCTCAGCCAACATAACGCCGCGTACGAGCGCGCTACGCCAGTTAGTGAGCTCACCTTCGGGGTTCATATAGTTCTTATAAAGATATTCGGTGACGACGAGCTCAAGTACGGCATCACCCAAAAACTCAAGCCGTTCGTTGTGTTGAAGCTTAAAATCATTATTTTCATTAAGATATGAGCGATGAACAAAAACCTGTCGTAGGAGCTCTTTATCGCTAAAGGTTACGCCAAGTTTTTGTTCAACTTCTTGTAGGTTGTTCATCGTTTGATACCTCTTTTCGACTTTCGTTTTGAAACTTTTCCGAGGCTCGATAAAGCGTACCGAGGACACCATTAATAAATTTCGAGGAGTTCTCACCGCCAAAAAGCTTGGCGAGTTCAACGGCCTCATTGATCGCGACTTTCGGTGGCACTTCCTCACTGTAAAGCAGCTCGAAAATTGCCACTCGGAGGATAGACTTATCGATTGGTGAGATTTGATCGACTGGCCATTCCGGTGCGGCCCCGCTAATTTTCGCGTCGATTTCCGTGGCAACTCGCAAAATACCGTCGACGACATTGTGAATATACTCGGCGTCAGCGTCCTCCTGAAACTCTTCGATATTACGTCTCGTAATTGCCTCTACGTCCTCATCGCGTCGCATATCGCACTCGTAAATAGTTTGCATGGCAATCGTTCGTGAAAGATGTCGATTCATACCCATCCTCAGCTGGTTAATGCACTAGATGATTTTTTTACCCCGGTAATAACCACACTTCGCACAAACAGTATGGGGCTTGGTGATGGTCTGGCAGTGACTACAGGTTGTGGTCGCTGGTCGCTTTAGACCGATTTGTGAGCGTCGGTTGCCACTGCGCGTCGACGTCATTTGCTTTTTTGGCATGGCCATGGCGGGCTCCTATGAATTTACTCACTTATTTTAGCACGAAATTGATCAGGCGTCCAGAGATAAAGACAGTGCGTTTTGCGTTGGCGTGGTCATAATGCTTAAGACGAGAGTCGTTCATGACCAGCTTTTCTAAGTCTAGCTGATCTATGGTTGTCTGTGCCTTAATCGTGCCGCGTACTTTACCGTTGACCTGGACAATAAAATCACTCGTCGACTCGTTAAGCGCGGCTTTGTCGTAAGTCGGCCAGGCCGAATAAAAGATGGAATCGTTGCCACCGAGCCATGCCCATGCCTCTTCAGCGAAGTGGGGGAAGATCGGGGCCATTAATTGAACGAGAATACGTTTATCACTTCTTGAAAGCGTCTGTTTTTCGACCGTGTTTAAATAAGACATCAAACTACTCACGACTGTATTGAACGAAAAACGCTCTAAGTCTGTGGTCACCTTTAAGATAAGGCGGTGCGTGACGGGCAAAGCGGCCATTTCCTGACTCTCGCTCATAATTAATGTCCAAACTCGCTGCAGAAAACGGTAAACACCGGCAATGCCGTTCGGGTTCCACTCGACATCTTGAGTTGGTGGGGCGATAAACAGTTCATAGCCGCGTAAGGTATCGGCGCCGTAACGCTTAACGAGATCGTCGGGGTTTACAATATTGCCCTTCGATTTTGACATTTTCATGCCATTTAAATAAATCATGCCGATACTGAAAAGACGTTTGAAAGGCTCACGAAAATTGACTAAACCGGCGTCGGCCAAGGCCTTGGTGAAAAACCGCGCATAGAGGAGATGCAGGATCGCGTGCTCGACACCGCCGACATACTGGTCGACAGCCATCCAGTAATGAAGCGCTTCCGAGCTAAAGGGCTTTTCGCAGTTGTGCGGGTCGCAGTATCGTAGGTAATACCAGGCCGAATCAACAAAAGTATCCATGGTGTCGGTTTCTCGACGGGCCGGCTGACCGCAGATCGGGCAGGTTGTCTGCACAAAATCTGCATCGCGAGCGAGTGGCGACTCACCGCCTGGTTGAAAATCGGCGATGAACGGGAGTTTGACAGGTAACTGATGCTCGGGCACTGGTACCTCGCCGTGCTCCTGGCAGTAGATAATCGGAATCGGTGCGCCCCAGTAACGCTGACGAGAGATCAACCAGTCACGTAATCGATAACTGGTCTTGACTGTCGCATAGTTACGCTCTGTAAGATGCTTGACAATGCCGGCCGTCGCGGCTTTCGCCTTTTGACCAGCGAGCTCTATCGGTTCGAGGAGGAGGCCATTTTCCATATCCGAGTAACAAATTTCAAAGTTTTCAACCTGCAGACGGAGCTGGCCATCCTCGGGAACAAGGGCAACTTTGAGCGGAATCGCGTACTTTTTGGCAAAGGCAAAGTCCCGTTCATCGTGAGCCGAGCACTTGACAATACCGGTACCGTAGTCGGCCAGAGCAAAGCTGGCCACCCAAATCGGTAATTCGCCGTTACCGAGGGGATCGATAACATAACGACCAGTAAAGATGCCTTCGCTCTCCTTTTCCTCGGCAAAACCACGAACAAGGCGCTTTCGGACGATTGCTTGGGCAAAGGCCATAATTTCCTCATTATTCTCCAGGCCTTCAACGAGCGTGCCAAGGAGGGGATGGTCGGGAGCGATGGCGACGAACGTATCAGCGTAACAGGCCTGAAAATGGGCGGAGAAGGTTTGGATTGTCAAATTCATATCTTTGACGGGGGCCGTAAAAAGGAGACCTTCAGATTTGCCAATCCAATTGCGCTGCATTGTCTTGACTCGCTCTGGCCAATCGATAGTATCAAACTGTAAAAGCTCTTCGGCGTAGTCGGTAATTTTGAAAAACCACTGCTTAAGTGCCTTGCGAGTGACAAGACTACCGCAGCGGTCGCACTTGCCATCGATAACCTGTTCATTGGCCAGAACCGTCCTGTCCTCGGGGCACCAGTTAACCTCGGCTTCCTTACGATAGGCAATACCCATTTTGTAAAGCTGCAAGAATAACCACTGCGTCCAGCGGTAGTAATCCGGGTCAGAAGTGTCGATCTCACGCGTCCAGTCGTAGAGCGCGCTGATTTCGCCGAGCTGGCGTTTCATGTTGGCGATCGACTGCTTTGTCGATTCTCGAGGGTGAATCCCTTGCTTAATGGCGCGATTTTCGGCCGGCAGGCCAAAAGCATCCCAACCCATCGGGTGGAGGATCTGTTTACCCTGCATCATTTGGTAGCGTGTCCAGGTGTCGGAAAGGACGTAGCCACGCCAGTGACCAACGTGCAAGCCCTCGCCGCTTGGGTAGGGATACATGTCTAGGCAATAGTACTTAGGGCGATCGGACTTAATCTCGGCCTTAGCAAGATTCATCTCTCGCCACTTAGCTCGCCATTTTGCCTCGACTACTTGCGGATTATAACTTTCGCTCATCATATATCCTTTATATAATATATTATAGTTAATGCCAATCTGTTAAGCAAGCGCCGGCATTGACAAAATGTAAAGATAACTTTACACTCAAGTCATGAAAATTATTGTCCGGGTGCGTGAATTACGCAAGCATCATCATTTGACCCAAGAAGAGCTGGCGCGGGAACTAAAAATCTCGCGTCAATCACTAATCTCGCTTGAGCAAGGGCGATGGTTACCTTCACTACCACTCGCCTTTCAACTCGCTCAGTTTTTTAATACCCCTTTTGAAGAAGTTATTCAAACTAATCCAGCCGCAATAAAAGAAGGAAAGGAGTTCACGATGGCGCGCGATCTAAGCCCTTGGTCACCTTTTAGGGAGCTTAGGGAAATGCGTGATGAACTTGATCGAGCCTTCGATCAAAACCTGCGCTTTCCCTTCGGGATGACAACGGTCTTCCCGACAATTAATGTCCGACAGGATGAGCACAACGTTTTTCTTGAAGCCCATCTGCCTGGTTTTACGCAAGAACAAATCGACATCGATGTCGCTGAGGATTATGTGACCATTGCGGGCAATGCCGAATCGGAAAATAAAGAAGAATCAAAGAGCGGCTACTTGCGTCGCGAATACCAGCAACAATCATTTAGCCGTACGCTTGGTCTGCCATCGCCAGTTATTAGCGAAGAGGCAACGGCAAAGATGAAAAATGGTGTCTTAGAGCTTGTTTTGCCTAAGGTAGTGGCAGAAACGCCGAAAACAAAGCGGTTAAAACCAACGGCGTGAACGCTTGAGTTGTGACCAGTCCTCTGGTACAGTACGGGCATGGATCTATAGCTCAGTTGGTTAGAGCGCCACATTGACATTGTGGAGGTCAGCCGTTCGAGCCGGCTTAGATCCACCATACTTAACGCCCGACGACAATCGCGATCTTTTTTCCGCTTTCGATGGTTAGCGGATTACCCGTCCAGTCGTGAATCGCATTCAATAAAACGCTTTCTGAATAAATATAGCCTTCACCTTTGCGCGTGCCCGGATCGTTGGTAATAAAGCCGTTGACGTTGTAACCACGAATCACCAGCATGTGGTACGGTGGCCCCGGTCGCTTAAAGTTCGGATTATGAAGAAGCTGCCCAGCGGCTGGTACGACCACCACATTGCCGCTACTTAATTCCTGTTTGATCGTTTCGGTTGTGATATTCATCTCAAGACGGGCGTTACTCACCCCAAGCTTTTCTTTGAGCATCCGGAGTGTCTCTGCCGTTGTTGTATCTTCCCAGTGGCCTAGAGTTTCTTTTTGCCAAGCCACCAGTTCCTGGATTTGCGCGTTGGCCGTATCGGGGTTAATCCTATTGGCATAGCCGCCTTCACTACTCCCTACTTTTCCCAAAGCAAACCAACTCGCCATTAAAACAGAGGCCTCTTCGCAAGATTCCTCAGCGACCAGATCCCAATTGCCATAAGGTGCCTGGGAGGTGAATGGGATGGCGAGCTTAACCTGCGCGGCGATCGTAGCCGACGCTGAGGGATTGTCTGCGAGAGGTATAGACGAGGATGATTGCTCGGATATTGAACTTGTACTTGAGTGTGATTTTGGCGTTAAAGTGGACGAAGCTACCTCCGACGGAGCGATCGACGCCGCATTAATAGTACGTTCAGGTAAAACCACCTCTCTTCCTGGAATCATCCATTTTTGAATACTAAAAAATACACCACTGGCTAGGATCAGTACGACGGATGACCAACCGAGAGTTTTACTCATCTTTTATACTCCCACACTTAACACAATAACACTATATGACACTAACGTGGAAGCTTCTACATTAACCCTTGGTCCGTTTTCTGCTATGCTAAATGTAAGGGCAAGGAGGGCTCGAGATGACTCCAGAACTCTGGCTAGGGCTTGGCCACTATTTATTGGGTGTGCTCACGATTTTTACGTTGCTCGTAGCACTAATGGAAACGAGTCGTAAATATGACCGTCACCATGATTCGGCCTATTTGTGGTTAGCGACCGGTTACTTTATGCTGATTATTTGGGCGTTGACCTGGGCGACGGTCTTGACGGCGAGCTCAATCTTGATTTTTAGCAACATCGTTGAAGCTGTCGGTTTAATCTGTTTGGTGATTGGTTATCATCTAAATCGTCAGCTACATAACGATGATGAGGATACTATGCCTTCGCCTCAGACCACTTTGCCAATCACGAACAGGGTCCATACTCACGATTGGACCGATGCCTTTGTCGCTCGTTTCCATCAGGAAGCGAAGGAGTCAGAGACCGAGGCAGCCACAGATGACAATAAGCCACAAACGTCTATAGTCGAGCCGCCGGTTGAAAAAAAAGTTGATGCGCCAATTGTCGCCGATACTGACTTGGCGGTTGAGCCGCCTCAGGTTGCGCCTACCAAGAAAACTAAGAAGCTTGACAGAGATGGCGATGTCGATCTTTCCTACCTTAGTAGCCGGCGCAAGAAAGTTGAGACCCGGGTTGCCCAACCAAAGCAACTGGCAGAACTACCTTCAGTTCCAACCGTAGCTGACCCTGGACCGTCGAAACCAACTCCAGCCAAGCGCGAGAAAATGATGAATGAACTTTTTCCACTTTCGACGCAACCAAAAAATGAATCAGACGACCTCTTACCCGGCGAACGTCTAAAAAAAGTCACGGCTATTTTTGCCCTCCCATTTGGCAGCCTATCGAGCGTAGCGATTTGGCCAGAGATCGCTAGCTTTGTCCTCGCCTTAATATTGGTCGTCATATTAATACCGCAGCGTAAACACCGAGGGATGGTCTGGATTCTGACGGGCTTTATACTCTTAGCCCTCAGTTCACTCGGCTCACTACTTTTTATGTCGCACCCTCTCGGCCCGGTTATGATTGAGGCCGTGGCTTGTGGCTGTATCGGTTTTGGCAGTTGGATTAAGATCCGTGGTAAGGTCACTCATCACTTTATTAAAATCGTCAGTCTCCTATATCTTTTGCTCTTGCTTCTGGCGGTTGGCCTAGCTTCGGTGATTGTTCACGATCTGACGACCTTGCAGCTTCTCTTAATTCTCATGACTGGCGTCCTAATCACGATCTTGCCGATTATTCATGCCTTGACCTATAGCCATCCGCACCAGCCGAGCGTGGAAGATATGAAGCTATGACAGCTATGACCCGGCCGACAGTTGTCGTTCTTGGCGCGGGGGTGGCCGGCCTACAGTGTGCGCTTACTTTGACTGAACGTGTTTCGGTCATTCTTATTGATAAGCAGGCTCAGCACACCATGCATGGATCACTCTACCGAATTTTGTCACCGGAAATTGATACTGAACCCGTCGCGATCCCAATTTATCAAATTGTTGGCCGACGCAGAATCCGTTGGTATCAGGATTTAGTGACGGCGATTGATCCGATTCACCAGAGCGTGACTCTTCATATGGGTGGTAGAATAAGCTATGACTACTTAGTCGTCGCCCTTGGCGGTCAGATCAATACTCATGACATTACCGGTCTTTCTGATCACATCTATCAGTTTCGAACTCTAGCCGACGCCCTTGTTTTAGGCAAGCGCCTACACGTCAAGGGGCGGGACAATGCTCGTATCACCATCGTTGGCGCCGGATTAGCGGGCGTCGAATTAGCAGGGAACTTAGCCTCACAGCTACCGGTCGATCTGATTGAAAAGAGTAGCCATATTCTACCCGGACTTTCGCGGTCGTTAAGCCGAAATGTGGAAAAAGCTCTTTCCCTACGTGGGGTCGCTATCTATTCTGGCCAAACCGTTGTCAATGTTCGGCCCGGCCAACTGACCCTTCAAAGCGGGCGGACGTTGCCAGTTGACATCTTACTTTGGGCGGCCGGTACAGTAGCGCCCCCGCTGATTAAAAAAGCCGGTTTTGAAATTAGCGACGCCGGTCGGGCGCTCGTGGCCCCGACATTACAAGCACGTGGCTTCAGTCGTGTTTATATGGTTGGCGATTCAGCATCGTTACATGGTCGGGGTCGTTATGCCGCGGCCCAGGGTCGTCTGGCGGCACGCAATGTGCTGCGTCAGCTCACCGGTCACTCTCTCAAAGCTTTTAAACCACCAACGCTGCCCATTTTTGTTCCAGTTGATCATGAGACAGTATATTTGAGTTACAAAGCGTTTGCTCTAAGCGGTCGGTTAGCCCGACGAATCCGTGATTGGGCCGAGCTTTGGTATATGGCAGGTTGTCAACCATAGCCATTCCTGATATACTCGAGGCTATGGATCCTATCTCCGAATCTATTATTGCAGTCCCTCAAGTTGTGCCGGTGCGTCGTCTGGCCGAACTTTTAGCTGTGCCCGTGACCAAGGTCATCCAAATTCTCGTTGGTTACGGCGTGCGTGCCACTATCAATGAAAGTGTCGACTTTGACACGGCCGCTATTGTCGCCGAT
>CAZNEF010000121.1:0-1973 GCA_964572235.1 uncultured Candidatus Saccharibacteria bacterium
AAGCAAATCAAATCAGTGCTATTGATGTCGCGACGAGCAAGGGTGATGGCGTTACTGATAGGTATAACTACCTTATCTTTCTTGTTCTGCAGAGTGTCCTTACCGATAGCCGTGCAAGCGAAGAAGAGGACTTCATTAACTGTCTCCTCAGAACAATCGTTATTAAAAACAAAGCGATGATGAGCCTTCTCGGGAAGCGTCCCATTTTGAATGATGTTTCGTGAGGGGTAGTCCTCACCCGCAGAGGCTGTGATACGTATCTTATAAGGACCATCATAGCTTGAGTCAAGATTGTCAAATTTACCGCGGCTACCCTTTGTAAGATCGTGGTCTCGTTCTAAATTAGGCCTTATCGTTTCTCCATCCACCACAGGGAATATCACTGTAATACGTACCGGCGCTAATTTACCCTCAAGCTTGTCAAGATCTCCAGAAAACTCATTGCCATCTTGGTCTACCATTTCATATGCGATACTACTCTTTTGACGCTCAAATTTAAAAATAACTTCCGCTGACGGCTCAGCAATATTAAACTCTCTAGTTACTTTACCCGGCTCTACTACATCGTATCGGCCATTTAAACGAGTGTCGGTGTTGCCAGTAGAGACCGAGTTATTGAGGGCAAAAAAAACATACTTACGAGCTTCTAAGTCGATAATGGCCGGTGTAGTGATCCTATATTTAGCCACAGTGAGAGGTATAGGTTCTATAATAATCGGTATGTCCTTTAGAAAGTAATGTATATTATCGATAACCGTTTTTGCCTTGACGGTGACGTTAATATAGCCCGGTTCGAGCACCACATTTACATTATTAGTGTCCGGTAGCGGCTTTAAGCGTTCTACGTCTCCAAACTTTGCATCCCACGTTAAACTCCGTCTTCTATACCCCGGCTTACTAACTTTTAGATAGATATTTTTTTCGGAATCTGGGGCAACGTCAATCGTGTACTTACCTTGAGCGTCTGTTTCGCCGAGTAATCGCAGATCTTCGCGCTCGTGTAGGAAATAATTGCTATCGGTTTGAATTATTTCCGCCCCTGCGATTGGCTTATTTGTATCTTGATCGGTCACCTTACCGCATAATTGGTACGCGCTTTGAGCTTGAGCGCGGGCATGGGGGATAAGGCGCAAGGCCTGGTTCTGTCCATTACCTTTAGACAATAAGCCTTTGAACCAATTTATAAGGCCATTAGAGCTCTCTGGCGTTGGCAGTGGTGCTACGCTGGGGACGGTTGAGGGTAACGTTAAGCTATCGTCACCGATTGGCGCGGGGTTAGGGCCAGCACCTTGACCGGACGGAGGGCCAGCATTTATCTGAAGATCCTGTGTCACCACTTTACCGCTGGGAACATCAACGATCACATAATCTGAGAAAACCTCTTTGAAACGGTTCACCGCACGAGCCCGCACTGTATAGGTTCCAGGAGCCAAAAGGTAATTAGAATAAAAGCCGTGTTCGACTAAAGATCCCGCCGCATCAGTGATGTATACAAAGCCTCCTTCGATCGCTTCTACAGGCCTGCCGTTCGACCAAGTGACAATACCAGTGATGCCTTGAATCGCTTGAACTGCGCAGCTCGCCTGCGCATGGGCCGAAGTCGGAAAAACCGTCGCGCTAACCAACGTACTCAGGCTAGCGACGACGAGTAAAGTTAGGTGAAACCATTTATGAGTTCGGCAATGCAGCAAATTCATACCCCTCTTAGACTATAAGATAATAATAACACAGTCACACCATAAGAAAATCGACAAAAATCACGGTTATCTTACGACACGGCTGCCTGGCAGATCGCCACAAAGCTCTTCACCTTCAGACTCGCCCCGCCGACTAACAGCCCACCGATCGCCTCCTGGCACAAAAACTCGGCCGCATCGGCGGCGGTGACACTGCCGCCATATAAAATTGGTACCGATTCGGGCAGATGCGACCGTAAATAAGCAGCAACCGCGTTCGTATAATGACCGGTAGCC
>CAZNEF010000122.1:0-7404 GCA_964572235.1 uncultured Candidatus Saccharibacteria bacterium
TCTGTTTTTGAGCCTTGTCAAGCGCGCTCTGGCGGTCAGTCAGCTCCTTTGTCTTGTCGTCAACCTGTTTTTTCAGACCATCAAGCTGTTGCTGCTCATCGGCTAGGGCCTTAATCTTTTGATTGAGCTCGGCATCTTTGGCGATAATCTCGCTCTCGAAAGCGACATTTTTGCGCGCTAAAGATTGATTTTGCTTACCGCTAATGGCGATCTCGTTGCTTTGGTTGGCGAGTAGGGCTTGGTAGTTACGCTTCTCGATTTGCCAGCGCCAAGACAAAAAAAGATTTGCCGCCAAAGAGGTGAGCGAAAAAATGAGCAAGCCACTAATGAGTGTACGAAGCCGACTGGGCATGGCTAGATTAACGTTTCGCGATTTGGAGAATGCCGGAGAGAATGAGATAGAATGGTAACAAATACAGCGTAAGATGAGGCAGGAAGTAGAGGAGCAGGCCAAAAAGTATGGCCAATAACGCACCGGCGGGAATATTTTTCACGAAACCTCCTTGGAGTTCATTATTCTTCTTGTGATTTTTTGATCATTGCTTTCGCCTCGGCCGCATCGCCCCAACCATTGATTTGGCATTTTTTACCCTGTAAATCCTTGTAATGCTCAAAAAAGTGCTCGATCTCTTTAGGCAAATGGGGGCTAAGCTGGGTGAGCTCGGTAATGTAGTCGTAACGCGGGTCTTTAGCGGGGACACAGATAATCTTCTCATCGGCTTCGCCATCATCGATCATCCTGACTAGACCGATCGGTCGGGCCGCGACAAGACAGCCGGGGAAAACACTGTGGTCGAGAATGACAAAGGCATCAAGATGGTCGCCGTCGGCACTCCGTGTTTCGGGAATAAAACCGTAGTCGTAAGGATGGGCCATGGCGGCATAGCCGACACGGTCAAGTTTAATACAGTCAAGCGTTTCGTCGTACTCATATTTATTTTTACTGTCAGCGGGAATTTCAATGACAACGTTAATAACGTCAGGGGCTTTATCGCCTATTGGTAATTTTGCAAGATTCATATGGAGTCTCCGTTTCTGCTTCTAACTCTATTTTATCTGATCGAGCCGTCAGATTCAAGTACCCAAAAGCTCAGGCGTTACATTTTGACTGACCATTTGGTAAAACTGCCAGACAATTTCCGCGTCGTCCAGCGCCCGATGCCGGCTCGGACAAACGAGGCCGAAACGGCTAATGATACTGTCGAGCCCATGGTGACGGAAGTTCGGAAAGAGCCGCCGCGAGAGGCGAACGGTGCAGAGTCGGGGGGCGACATAAACCGCCCCTTGCCGTTTGTATTCGGCCTGCATGAATGAATAATCAAAACTGGCGTTGTGGGCGACGAAGTAGCCGTCAGCCAGCAGAGTTTTAACCTTCGGCAATAGCCGCGCGAAGGTCGGTGCTTTTTTGATCATCGTCGCACTAATGCCTGTATGGTGCTCAATAAAACTCGGGATTCGACACTCGGGGTTCACTAGCTGGCTATAGCGCTCGACGACCTGGCCATTTTCAACCCGAATAATACCGATCTCAATGATTCGGTTTCTGTTCGCGTCTAATCCCGTTGTTTCGAGGTCGACAATACTCAAGTTCGTCATAGACTGATCATAGCATCTTCTGATTAACTTGCCGACTATCTTGGCAAAATGATTATGCTATAATTAATTTACTAATAATAAAGTAGGAGGTCATAATGTCCATGGGCGAAGATATCAAAGAGTCAATTGTCGGCACGGTCCGTGGCGCTGGTGACGTTGGCGCAGCCTTAGTCGAATCAGTCGCTAAAGTCGCTGGTTCAACACTGCATGGTGCTGGTACTATCGGTGAGCAGATTGTGGCCGTTCCCGTTGAATTAGTGAAGTCCGCCCTTGAAGCGGCCGCTGAGGTTGGTGTGGTTGGCACAATGGCGGTCCAGCACGTCGTCAGTGGTTTGGTGAGCGCAGTGACGCAAAGCACAGTTGACACGGAAAAAGGGGTTACCGATATCGTCAAAACAACTGTTGAATCGACTTCAGAAGTCGGGAGTGGTATTGGACAGATCGCCATTCACGCGGTCCGTGGCGCCGTTGAGGGTACGCGTAAAGTTGGTGGCGATGTCGGCATGGCTACGGAAGCTGCCGTCATCGGGGCTCTCGATGGGGCAAAAATGATTAGTACTGAAGCCGTTGATGCCGTGGCGACGGCGCTATCCGACACTATTGATGGTGCTGGAGAGGTCGTTAAACGTACGCTTGGCCGCTGATCATCGTGAGCTCACGCGATCTTTTTTAACGGCCGTCCTTGAGTTCTTGGTTCAGGCTTAATGAATTTGAGATAGCCGATGATGAGGGCGACACCAAGGCCAACCGCTGTAATTACGAAACGGTAGAGGTTATTTTCGCCCATCAAGCCCCGGACAATGCTGTAAAGTAACGTCAGGACACCGCCCAAAAGGAGACCGTCCGAGATAAGCTGCACCTGGACGACAAGGCCGAGAGCAGCGACGAGACTAATGATCGCGCCGATGAGGGCGATTATTGAGACGCGTCGATTATAGGTTGCTGCGTCAGTTTGGTATTGCTTTTGCGCTCTGTCGAACTCGAGTCGAGTGCTTTTTTGCTCGGCAGTTTCGTTCGTCTTACCGTCGATACTCACTGGTGTTGGCTCCTGAAGCAAGGCCGGATAGTCCGGCGCTTTTGGTGCCACATAAAAAGCGGCGATGCCAAGGCCGATGAAGAGAGCCACTAATATACCGAGAAAAATCGTGTAGAGAAATTTTATGACCATTATGTAGAGTATAAATGGTTGGGCCTGAAGTTACAAACTTTAGGCAATTATAGACTACCGGCCAAGACGACTGGCTCAGGATGCAATCCCGATGGGTCAGTGTGACCTGAACCGAGGGCTTCAGCGGCGGCAATAAGGGCGGCCTTGACTGCTGTCCAGTCGGCGGTCGGATGCGTGGCCAAGTAAAGGGCGGCGCCACCAGCGACATGTGGGGCGGCCATACTTGTTCCGCTTAGGGTCGCATAGCTACCAGACTTATAAGTGGAAAAGATATTGACGCCGGGCGCAGCAAGATCAACGACCGTGCCGTAGTTACTGAAGGAAGCAAATGTATCGTCAGCGCCATAGCTCGTCGTGGTGCCGAGACCGCCCTTTTTACCATCGGAATCAGCGAGCGCGGCGACGGTAATCACCGTATCATCGTAAGCGGCGGGCACGAAGGTGGCGGCGTCGGTGCTACTGTTGCCGGCGGCGACGACATAGGTTACGCCAGCCGCCGTCGAAGCGCAAAGCGCACGGTGGAGTGAGTCGTTATTGGTTAGACCACAATTATTGTCACTTGTGCCCGAGCCGCCAAGGCTGAGATTTGCGACTTTAATGTTGTACAGGGCTTTATTCTGGGTTACCCAGTCGATGCCGCAAATTACCGACGACCACGTACCACTGCCGTAACGGTTTAGGACCTTGACAGCGATTAGGGAAACGGCCGGCGCGACCCCGACAATGCCAGCGGTATTGTCTGTGGCCCCAACTGTCCCCGCGACATGCGTCCCATGACCATTCTCATCCTTGGCGTTGCGCTCGCTTCGCACGCAGTTTTTTGTGGCGACGATGCGACTAGCCAGCTCTGGATGGGTCAAGTCGATACCGGTATCAACCACGGCGACGCCAACACCTATGCCCTTATTCTTGTTCGTTGGTGCGTCGACGCGGGCCACGCCGGTTGGCGTCACTTGGCCGAAGGCCTGAACAAGACGGTCTTCGGTGACAGCGGCGACCTTTGGATTGTCCTTAATTTTTTTCAGTTGGGCTTCGGGGATTGAGGCGGCAAAACCTTTGAAGGCGTGGCGATAGGCATAATCAAGCTTCAGTCCCTGCTTATGAGCGATAGCCTGATTCTCGGTATCGGGGTCAGTGACATTGTCTTTGTAGATGACGATATAGTTTTTTTTCGGAGTCGCCGCGTTTGTCACCCCCTGAGTAGCGACCAAAAGCCCGATGCCAACCGCGAGAAAGATAAACTTACGATTTAGTCTCATATACCCCCTCAGCTAAATTAATTTACTATTTTACGATAGCACAGTGATCTTGAGTTGGCTAGCCTCATTTTAAAATGAGTTCTTAGTGATTTTCTACGAGCGCGATTATTGTCGGCAACTTTTTAAAATCAGCCTCAATCGTTGCTCTTAATGACGCCTGATGCAGCGCCGCCGCCGGATGGAAAAACGGTATGTACACTCGACCATCCGGTTTGCGAAAAGCGCGGCCGTGAACATCGGAAATCCGACCAACATCAGGCAAGAAAACGCTCATTGAATGGCGACCGAGGGTGACAATAATCTTCGGATCAATAATCTCAATCTGGCGCTTGAGCCAATGATAGCTACTAGCGATCTCGCCCTTTTCCGGATCACGGTTCTCTGGTGGTCGATATTTGACGACGTTAGTAATAAAGACATCGCTCCGTGCCAAATCAATACTTCCGAGCATCGCATCTAAAAACTGACCGGCTGCCCCGACAAAGGGTCGACCGAGCTTATCTTCATGAAAACCCGGTGCTTCACCGACAAAGACGATCGCCGCGTCTGGGTTGCCCTCGCCCGGTACGGGGTTGGTAGCCGTCGGGTAAAGGCGCACTTTAGCGATCTCATCGGCGACCTTCTGAAGTTCAAGACTTTTGTCCATATCATTAGAGCCTGTTAAGAAACTTAATGCCACATAAAAAAATAGCGCAAACTATGTCCGACGAGCTTGTTGGGCATCACTGAAAAAATCGGGTTGCTTCAGTTACCCTCCTTGCAGCTCATAGCTCGATGATAGCAAGTTTTACCGGCTAATACGAGAGCTTGACCTTTAATATTTGACTGTTGACATGACTGTTCCAGTCATAGATAATGGAGACATGAGTATGAAAATATCCCTAAACAACATGGTTCTCGCTAGTTTGATTTTATCTTTAATTCTGCCAGTCGCGGTCATGGCGAAAAGTCACCCGTCAAGTTCACCTGATCGGGCTGTCGGCCAGAATCCGTCGCCGAGCCAACGCTTAACTGAGGCTAAACTTGGGGTCTGCCAGAATCGTGAGGCGGCGATCACCAAACGTTTAACCCAGCTCATTAGACTTGCCAACAAGACACAAGAGAAGTTTGATGCCATTGCGGAGCGAGTTGAAACCTACTATACAACTAAGGCGGTGCCAGCTGGTAAAATCGTGAGCACTTATGATGCCTTAGTGGTGGAAATCGCCACTAAAAAGACTGCCGTTCAAACCGTTTTGACAGCCGCCGAGACGAGTGCCGCCACTTTTAGCTGCACGAGCGATGATCCAAAGGGTCAATTGACTCAATTTAAAACGGCCATGCAGGATGTCAAAAAAGCCTTGCATGAGTATCGTACGGCCGTTAAAAATCTCATCGTTGCTATTCGCTCAGTCAATGGCAAGAATGAATCATCACCCAGCCCAGTCGCTAGTCCAACGGTTAGTGCAACCTCGGAGGCTCAGTAATGGAACAAATGAACCAACGGCCGGCTACTCCAAACGATTCTCATATTTATACCTGGATCTTTGTAATTGTTGTTTTAGTTATGATCGGCGGACTCTGGTATTACTTGGCCGGAAGTGCCACAAGGAGTACATCCTATTCGACCAAGACTTCATATCTGCGATCTAGCCAGAGCGCTACCGCGGCCCCCACTGTGGCCATTGCCAGCGATGCTGATCTCCAAACTCATCAAGACGAATTAGATAATACCGATTTAAACGCTATTGATACGACATTGAATCAGAACGATGCTGATTCTGCCCAGTTATAACCTAGCTGAGGCTCGCCATCAGCGTATCATCGTGCTACGGGCTTAATGAACGTCTTTTCCAGTCCGGCCACGGCATCGTACCAGCCGTGATCAAGAGCGTAGGCTTGGAATGTTTTGTCGAGTCCGAAAATAATCATTAAACCTGTCAGTACCAGCAGCACGCCTAATCCGTGTCGAAACCAGCCGCTCGGGTTGCTAATGGCACGTAGCGGACGCAGGACGCGTTGGCCGACTAGACTGATAGCGAGTAGTGTGCCGCATAGACCAATGGCGTAGGCCGAAAGTGCGGTCACGCCCCGACCGAATGATAAAGGTAAGATTGTCGCCACTAGAAGAGCATAGGTTGGACTGCAGCTGTTAAAAACCGGCCCGAGCGCCGCCCCGAGCAGGGCATCGCCTCGCCAGCCTTTAGACCGATCATTAGTCGCGCTAAGCCAGTGGCCGGTAATCCCCTGTAACTTTAACGCCGCACTGAGCTTTTCCCATAGGGAAGGGAAAACTAGCTGAAGGCCGAAGGCTACAATAATAAAGCCGGAAATAATTTGCCAGACGGTGGTTGGGATGCCAAGCAAAATCGTGGTTGCTTTGAGCAGAAGAGTAAAAATGACTATCGAAGCTGCGAGACTGATGGCTATGACATAAGGTCGAAATGCAGTTCCGGTACCCGACGCATTTAATGATCCGCCGATGACTACCGGGAGGAGCGGCAAAATACACGGCGCGGCAACCGTCAGAATGCCAGCGAAAAATGAGGTAAAAATGAGTGTCATGGAAGGAGATTTTGACTGACGGCCGAGAGCGTTGGCTCATCGTAAGCCACATACTTTTTAATCAAATTGCCGGTATCGTCTACCTTAACTAAGGTGGTCTGAATGGTGACGCCGTACTGTTGTCGCAATGCCTGATGGCTATCGTAGTCAACTTTGATGATCGTTACTCCGGTGGGAATAGTGCCAGCTTTAATGCTTGCTTCCAGGGCTCGACACTGAGGGCACCATGGGGCGTGAAAGAAGAGAATCTTTGTACCGCTTGTTTTGGCGACGATATCGTCGCTATAGGTGACGTACTGGCTTCCGCTAACGGAGTTCGTAGACAAGGGATTTTTTGCCGACTGATCCCGCATTTCGTCGAGATTCGAGAGTGGCTTGAAAAGCCAAAGATAGGTTCCGCTCGCGACAATAATAAGTCCTACGATAATAACTAAAGGTTGCACTCGGCTTGTATTACTAGGCTTCAACATATGTATAACTTATCATAAGTGGAACGAGAAAAAAAGTTTGTTCTTTTAGCTTTATTTTTTCTCCTTAATGGTTCATCGTTGGCATAATTGTTGCCGGTTCGCTGCCATACCAACTTTTGTGCCATTCTTTCATGGCATTGATCTCTTTCGTTTGAGCCACGATAATGTCATCGGCTAATTTCTTGATTTCATCGTGTTTGGCGCTCTTTTTGGCTTCATTCGCCATATCTATAGCTCCCTGGTGGTGAGCGATCATGCCAGAGATAAAGGCTTTGTCAAAATCATCACCAGTCTTGTCTTTAAGGGATTCGTTCATCTCCATCATCGACATACTCATCATGCCGTCCCTACCTTGCTCGTTCATCAT
>CAZNEF010000123.1:0-6298 GCA_964572235.1 uncultured Candidatus Saccharibacteria bacterium
GCCCCTTTGGCGCCAGCCGCTGCGATATATGGATAGCCGGTCGTGGCACCAGTCAAAAGTATTGCGCCGGCGCCGGCAATTTCCTGACCGAGGCATAACGCCTTTTCTTTGGCCCCAGGTTCATGAAAGACCGCTGAACCAGAGACACAGATCTTCCACTGTGATTTCATAAACTATCCTTTTCGTAGGCGGCAACCTTGGCGAGCCGACGTAAATGGCGAGCATCCTGTGAAAATGGCGTTTCTAGCCACGCCCTAACAATCTGGTCAGTTTCAAGATCGCTCAGAAAATCGGCCGGTAGACTGAGAACATTGGCGTTATCATCACTACGGCTTGTTCTAGCGCATTCACTATTCCAGCATACAGCGGCACGAATACCCGGCACCTTGTTCGCAGCTATAGCTACGCCTTGACCATTACGACAGGCAATAATACCGAGCGCTGCTTTTTTGGCGACCATTTCGGCAAGGGGAATAATATAGTCGGGATAATCATCATCGGCTCGTCGTGAAAATGGTCCCAAATCCTTGGCCTCTAAGCGAAGCTGCTTCAAGAGCTGCTTAACTTTTTCCTTAATGGCAAAACCACCGTGATCTGAGGCAACGTAAATCATCACTACTCCCGACGAACTTATTATAGCACCCGAAGCTCAGTCCGCTTAGCCATGATCGTCTGGCCGGCAACACTGACAATTATATCCAGGCCGCAAATCGGTACTTCCTCTTCGGTATAAATTTCATCGGTAAAAGGTTTACCGGCTAATCCGAGCTCGAGAATACGGATTGGACCACCGTGGCTGACCGCCACAAGAGCCGCATCGGGAAATTGATGGGCCTTTTCCTTGATAAAATTAGCCAGGCGTTCATAGATTTCGGCCATGGTTTCGGCATAGCCGGCCGTTACCGGTGGGTAATGAAGGACGCGCGTCTGATTCCCCATCGGTTTGCCCTCAAAAAAACTAGCGATCTCGATTAAGCGCTCATCGACATAAGTTGGACAAACTAATGTTTGACCAAGAATAGCTGCTGACTGCTCGGTACGCAGAAGCGGGCTATGATAAACGGCCCGTATTTGATACGGTTTTAACGCTCTGGCCGTATAAGCGATACACTCGACACCATCGGCGCAGAGCGGAAAACCGGGCAGGCGGCCATAGTATATGGCATCCGGATTATCGACAGGACCATGGCGAATAAAATGAATAGTAGTTATAGTCAGTCCTTACGAAGTAAGCATAACATAATCGCCTGACATCGGAGAGGAAGTTTGTTATCCTAATAAAAGCGGAAAGGATGGTGTCATGGATATTGCCAGTATACAAAAAAGGATCGCCAATATTGAAAAACTCAAAGAAGATGGTAAAATTTCCCATGAGGCAATTAAGAACGCCCTCGACAATGACTCTGTCTATCAGAATATCGTTAAAGAGGCTAAAGAGATCAATACAAAAAAGAAGCGCATCCGCGATGATATCCTAAACCAGGCGGCCAATCGCCAGTTCGTCGAGAAAATTAAAGAATTAAGAGAGGAAATATCGACACTCGAGGAGCTTTTGGCCTACGAACTCATCGAATACGCGAGACACAACAATACCGATATGATTCAGGGTAATGACGGCTTAGTTCGAAAATTTAAAATCCTTGTTCGCATGTTGCCCGGCCGCGGCTTTGACGGACAAGAACAGAACAGCTATTTAGGGAGCGGCGAGTAGCTAGTGGATAATACCTTGACGATCGTCTCAGCATCCGCTCGAGCCACTTTAAGGTCGTTGATCGCGGTTTTAATCATCGTGTGCGCACTCTGAAGATCAGCCTTGTTGGCTGGATAGCCCTCAGGCGTGAGATTGATAACGGTCTGCTCGGCTTTTTGGGCCTGGGCCTTAGCGTCACTGACCATATTATTCATATCGCTAAGGGCCGTTTGGAGTTCGCTTTGGTCTGGGGTAACGCGAGTCGCCAGCTTGGCGGCGAGAGCTGCCAGGCGGTCGGCGGCTTGTTGTATACTATCGGCAGCCGCGAGAATGCGTATTTGCGGCAAAAAGACAAGATACACACGATATGAAGTAACGATTGACTGAACTTCAGTTTTGAGGATCGTGTTATCTGTCTCGACATCAATCTTTGTCTTCAAATCAGTTAGGGCCGTGATTTCGGTTTGAACTTTGGCAGTTAGGCTCGCCAAAATATCGCTTGAAAGATGCTTCAGCGTACCGAGTCGCTTAATAAGCTCATTGAGAGCGCCAACTCGTCGGTCAATCTCTCTGTCGGCCCGCGCTCGGAGGTTCGTCTGTCGTTCTACCAATGCTGGCGTTGTTTTCAAGCCTGGGCTAACCGATGCCTCAAGTGTTGCCCTGGGTGTCATCGCCATCACGTTTAGTGGTATAGCCATAACAAGCGTTGTTGTCAGTACCATGAAGAGAGATTTAAGAGCTATCATTATATTGCCTTATGAACCTAGATTAGTAGCCTTATCATTCAGCCCATCGATAGCCGCAGCGGAGTCAGCATCGAGCTTATCTAACTCAGCATCGATCGTCTTCAAATCACTATCGAGGGTCGTGCCTGTCGTAATCGCAGTCGCTGACGTTGGGGTTGGGGTTGTTGTCTTCAGATCGGCACGACTCGTCTGACCTGTCGTTGGCGCGCTCGCTGTGGCGTAGGAGTTAACGGTCGGTATCTGTGCGCTCTGTACGCTTTGTGTATCAGCGGAATAATCGGTCGGTCGCACCAGACGATAGGCGGCAAAAACAACGCCACCCAGCACAAGAAGGCTCAAAACGATAATCAGCCCGAGGAGCAAAAAATTTGGCGACGGTGATTTTTCAATATCCACACTTTTATCCTAACACAATAAGAACCCATTGCATAACTCTATTAGGATCGAAACAGGAGAAGATTGAGGCGAAAATAAAAAATTTGACAGGACCCCGATAAATATGTCACGCTTAATCTAGATTAGATTAAGTTGTAGGAGGGGATAAACTATGCACCATTGTCGATCATTCGCCGTACCCGCTATAGCAATCACGATTGGATTGTTATTTTTTTTATCGGATCCAACCATCGCCCATGCTGGCAATCTTAGTAACCTAACTGTTAGCGTAGCCGACAAAACACCGAGCGCCGCTACGGCCTATACAGTGACATTTACCACAGCGACGAGCATCCCTTCGAGCGGTGGTCAGATTCATATTCTCGTCAGCGGCACAACGGCCGCTAATGCAAGCAATGCCGCCCCAAACTTCGCTAATTACACGATCGATACCGCTAACTCCTCAATCTCCACGGCTAGTGCTAACGGTTTCGATAGCTATAGCTTCGCTTCGGGAGTCAATATCAGTCCCAATGCGACAATTTCGGCTGGTAGCACCATCAAATTAGTCTTAAAGAATATTACCAATCCAAGTCGTAACGGCTACTATTCGGCCCACGTTTGGACGACCCAATATAGTACTGAGATTGATGGCAGCGCCAGCTGGGGTGGCAATCTTTATAGCCCATATTTCGAGATTGGCTCGTCGACAAATGTGATTGGCAAGGTCACCGATGCCGACGGCAGTCCAGTCGTTAATGCCATGGCCACGTTCAACGTTGGCAACTGGTCAACCTATTATTCTGCCTATACCGACAGCAATGGTAACTATGGTATGAATGTTCCGGCTGGCAACTATACATTCACTCTCGCCTACCCCTTTTCTTATACAAGTAGTAAAACCTACATCCCACCGGCTGACGTCCAAGTCACCGTCCCCAGCTCCGGTGTCCTGACAAAAAATACGAGCTTTGTTCCGCAAACAAAGACGCTGAGCGGCAAAATCACCCGCGATAGCACCAGTGGGGCCGCCGTCACTGACGCGACGGTTAGCGCCTATAAATCTAACGGTTCCGGGTCATCCTCAACAACAACTGACAGTAATGGTAATTACAGTTTTAAGCTCAACGGTGGCACATGGATGGTTAATTATGGATCGAAAAGCTATCCAGCTACCTGGACTGCCTCAACGTCTAATGACACGATTAGTTTTGTCGATGATAATTCGGCCGAATCGGCCACAAAAAATTTTATCGCTATTTCGGTTGACGCCACGATTAAAGGTAAGGTCGTTAAAGCCGATGGCAGTGCCCCAGTTAATTCGACGGTTGGCTTTAGCTTCTACGGCAGCAATAACACTTACTCGGCCACTGTCGATGCCAACGGCAACTTTACGGCTATGGTTGCCCGAGGTAGCTACTCAGTCACTGGATGGGTTAGCGATGGCAGCTCCGTCGTCCCGAGTATTGACAATTTCAGTATTGGTCAAAATGAAACAAAAGACCTCGGAACAATCACGCTCCTGGCAAAGAATGAGAGTATTATTGGCAAGATCGTCGATAGTGCCGGCAGCCCAGTCGTTGGGGCATCGGTAAGTGCCTGGAAAAATAGTGGTGGATCAGACTGGTCGAATAGCTCGACTGATAGTAATGGTCGCTACACCCTCAAAGTGACGCCGGGCGTCTGGCAGGTCACCGCCTGGCCACCAGCGAACAGCAAAACCGTCTATAGCGGTCAACCGTTCAATGTTACAGTCGCTACTGGTGTGCCCACCACTCAAGACTTTACCTTTCAGCTTGCCACGAATACAATTAACGGCTCTATCGTCGACCCAGACGATAAGCCAATTACCAATCTGACACTCTGGGTCAGTGCCAACGATGGCGCCCAACAATGGAGTAACATCGGTACTTCGGCGACCAATGGTACATTTACTCTTAAGGTACCCAAAGGTAAATGGACAATCTCGACATATATTACTTCGAGCGATTTTAGCTCACCTGAGCCAGCCATTGTCACTTTTGATGGTGACAATCAGTCGCAGGGTTTGACTTTGAAAGCCGTCCGTAACGATGCGACGATTAGTGGGACGATATATGGTTCAGATGGCAATAAAGTGACCGGCACAAATTTGAGTATTTGGGCCACTAAGGGCCTATATGGATCTTGGCAGCAAGCGACCATCAACCAAAGCGATGGCACCTACGCCATTAAGGTTTCGGCCGGTCGTTGGAGTCTCGGTTGGTGGATCGATCCAAACCTTGGCTACAGCGGGGGCGCTGGCCAGGGGATTGAAATTGACATTACCTCAGGCCAAACAAAATCATACGATATTAAGCTTAGTAAGGCGGACGCCGCGATTAGTGGTAAGGTCACCAAGGATGGTAAAACGGCCTTTAGCGGGATCTGGATCAGTGCCGATACTCGAGATCCGAACACAAAGACCAGTGCCGATACGACTTACTTTTCCAACGGTACTTCGACGACCAGTGACGGTACTTATACCCTTAAGGTTCCAGCCGGTACATATTTTGTCGGCGGTAATATCTGGTTTGGCTCCGGTTACATTAACCCAAAGCGCCAGAAAATCAGCGTTGAAACCGGCAAAACAGCGACTGTCGATCTTAATTTTGATAAAGCCGACGCGACGATTACCGGCCATGTGACTAAGGATGGAGCCAATACCTCGGCCTATATCACTGCTTATAGTACTGAAGGTGGATACGCCGAAGGCCAAAGTAAGAACGACGGTATGTATGAGTTCGCCGCTACCTCGGGTGCCGAGTGGCATGTACGGGCCATTAAGATGGAAGGGAAAGAGGTTTACCGCTCCAAGGAGGCTGTGGTCACTATCGACCCGACGCAGAATCCAAAAACGGTCAGCGCCGATCTTAACATCACGAAACAGAGCTTTAGCCTGCCAGCAACACAGACAGTGACTTTTGATCCAACAGTTCAGCAATCGATCAGGCTCGATGACGGTACGACGATCATTATTCCCCCCAATACTGTCGCCACTTCTGGGACGGTGACGATGACGGCTGAACCCGACGCCAATCTCGCCAACGAGTCAGGGGCAAAACCGCTAGCCTATGGCTATAATTTTAAGATCATCGATAAAAACGGTAAGGAGATTACGAAATTTAGCGGTAAGATTACGTTGGAAATGACTTATAAGAAAAGCTGGTTGAAGGATACTGGTATTAGTGAAAACGAAATTCTTACCGCCTATTACGATACCGCGGCTGGCACCTGGCAACCCGTTTCCCAGTGTACCGTCAACACCAAGGAGAATACGCTAACCTGCCAAGTCAATCATTTTACAAAATTTGCCCTCGTCGCCGCTAGCGACACCACAGCACCAGCGGCACCGACGAAGCAAACGATTCAAGCTGAGGCAGGGAAGATTCGTATGGCTTGGACTAATCCCGTCGACAGTGACTTCGCGACAATTACGATTTACCGTTCAGCCGAGAAGGGTAAGCTT
>CAZNEF010000124.1:0-2297 GCA_964572235.1 uncultured Candidatus Saccharibacteria bacterium
TCAAGGGCCTCCGTACTTGAAAAATCAGGTCTTATCTGGTTTAATAAGGTGGACGCCGATGTAGCTCAGGGGTAGAGCAGGGCTTTCGTAAAGCCAAGGTCGGAGGTTCAAATCCTCTCATCGGCTCCAGTCTAGTCATCACCATGCTTACCTACCTCTTCCGCTCAGCCTACCGGTTCGCCATACTTGGCCTCATCGTGGCCCTTATCGGTCTTTGGTATTTTTGGGTCAGAACTGAAGTCAGCTCATCGCTTAACCTTTATACGACCGCTATCGTTCTCCTTAACACAGCTCTTGCCGGCTTCACATATGACCGTCAAACATTTATCACCAAATCGCTTTTTTTCTTTAGCTATCTCGTCGTGATTCTGGCCGCATATACCCTCGTGGCACTCATTCTAAGTATATAAAATGACAAGCAAACTTATCGGCAGTAATAAGCAGGAGTGACTATGACAACGTGGCGACAGCGTTTGTGGGAAATATTACCTGGCACTCTTTCATGGTCGGCCCTGGCCTTGCCAATTATTCTCTCGCGCTTTTTACCGGCAGGCGTCGTCGCTTTTGTGATTCTTTTCGATCTCTATTGGCTTTATAAGGCAATCATCATGACTGTCCATTTGATCCTCGGATATCGCAAACATAAGGAGGCAATGAATACTGCCTGGTTAGATAAGGCGAAACAACAGCCTGGCTTCGATAAGCTCTATCACGCAGTCATCGTCGCTACCTATAAGGAGGGACTCGATATCCTCAATTCAACCTTTGAGGCGATCGCCAGTTCTAACTACCCCCGTAAAAATTTGATCCTCGTTCTTGCCACGGAAAGTCGCGATCACGAGCGAGCACGAGTGAACGCTATGGCACTGGAGAAAAAGTTCGGTAAGCTATTTAAATATTTTCTTATTACTTCACATCCAAGCGATATTGAGGGTGAGGTGAGGGGCAAGGGAGGCAATATCACCTGGGCGGCCCGGATTCTACAAGAGAAGCTCGACAGCTGGAAGATCGATTACAGTGATGTCGTCGTCACGACGCTTGATGCCGATAATCGTGTCGATCGTCAATATTTTGCCGAACTCGCCTATAGCTACCTAACCCATCCCGATCCTGTTCACGTCAGTTTCCAACCAATCCCCATGTTTTTTAATAATATTTGGGAGGCACCATTACCGAGTCGGTTGCTGGCCCACGGCACGATGTTTTGGGTGATGATCGAATCGACTCGACCGTGGCGATTACGCAACTTCTCCAGCCATAGCCAGAGTATGAAGGCGCTAGTCGATATTGATTTTTGGTCCACTAAGACAATTGTCGAGGACGGTCACCAATATTGGCGTAGCTACTTTCATTACGACGGTCGCTACAGTGTCGAGCCGTTATACGTCCCAATCTATCAGGACGCTGTCGTCGCCGGGAGCTTTTTGGAAAGCGTCCGCGAACTTTACCGGCAGCGGCGGCGCTGGACTTGGGGCGTTTCCGATGTTCCCTACATTATTGAGAATTGTATTAAAAATAAATCGGCCCCATTTTTCGACAAGTGGATTAAGGCCGGCCGCGCGCTTGAAGCTCATTTTTCCTGGGCCACACAGTCAGTCTATATTATGATTGTCGGTTGGATTCCAATTCTCCTCAATCAAACCTTTAACGACACGGTTTTAGCCTACAACTTCCCAATCGTTGCCTCAAGACTCTTAAGTCTGGCCATGATTGGCATGATTACCAACCTCACTGTCGGCACATTACTGCTGCCAAAAATTCCCGATAGACTGCGACGCTATAAACACCTCTGGCTCGAGTGGCTCCTCCTACCAATAATCTCGCCACTAACCAGTATTGTATTCGGCGCCTTGCCGGCCCTGGAGTCACAAACACGACTAATGCTAAATAAACGGCTTGAGTTTCACGTCACTGCTAAGTTACGCAATGTCGAAGGTCATATTTTACCAAAGCTAAGTTAAATTTACCGCCCCTGAAACTGCCGGCGATGGAGTGAACGATAGTAGTTTTGGGCAAAGCGATGTGCCTCATCGCGTAAACTCCGAAAAAGATCCATGTTATAGCCCTTTAATGGTTCAGAAAAAATCAGTTTCTCCGCCCGACGGGTCGGCCCTTTAGCAAAACCGACAATCGGGATCGTGAGCTCATAGCCAGATAGGACTTTGATAGCGATCGCCACCTGCCCCTTGCCACCATCGATTAGTAGGAGATCGGGGAAGGGCCACTCGTGGTGACGGAAACGACGCACCAATAGCTCGCGTAGCATCTCAATGTCATTCGGGCGGTGCGATTGACGA
>CAZNEF010000125.1:0-2592 GCA_964572235.1 uncultured Candidatus Saccharibacteria bacterium
CCGAACCCTCTTTGAGACGTTGACTAAAGGTCATCTGTTTTTGGTCATGCCAACCGCGCGTTTCCTGTACAATTGACTCGCCGGCCGTCAACAGATCGATCTGTCGCTCAATCTCAAATTGAATCGCCTTTTCCGTCGAGCGAAATGAGTTCAAATTTTTGACCTCGACTTTAGCGCCAAATGCGTGGCGTTCGGCCTGGGCTCGGGTACGCACCGAAATATTGGCCTCAACTCGCATCTCCCCCTTCTCCATGTCGGCGTTAGCGATACCGAGGCAACGCAAAATCCGTTGATACTCCTCGGCAAATAGTCGGGCCGCTTGAGCGTCGCGCAAATCCGGTTCGGTAACCAGCTCCATTAAGGGCACCCCCGAGCGGTTATAGTTAACAAGCGAATAATCGGCACCGGCCGGGTGCTGCAAGGTACCAGTATCTTCCTCAAGATGCAGACGTGTCAGACGAATATCCTTTAATTTACCGCCAGTACAGAGCGGCAAATCATACTGCGAGATTTGATAGCCCTTTGGTAGATCGGGGTAAAAATAGTTTTTACGATCCCATTTTGTGAATGGGGCGATGGTTGAACCGAGAGCCAGCCCGACCATGAGCGTTGATTCGACAGCGGCCGTGTTCAGAACGGGCAGTGCTCCAGGCAGGCCGAGACATACCGGACAGATATGACTATTCGGCGGGCCATGAAATGGATCATTGAGGCAACGACAGAACATCTTCGTCAGCGTGTTCAGCTCGGCATGGATTTCCAGGCCAATAACCGCTTCATATTTTTCAGGCATCGAACGCATAGAACTTTCCTTCTTGATTTTATTGAAGCAATCCAAGGACGCCCAAAACCCGCTTGAAATCAATCAATGTTTGGCGCGCCTCCGCCTCGCCGAGCGCATAATCGAGCTCATGGGCAAGCTGGTTGCGGACCTTATGGGCGCGCCAGGCACGGTCGAGCGTTTCTTTGTCGAGGCGGTGAGTCGCCCCTTTTAATCTTTCACCAAGCGTCGTCCCCGGCAAGCCATAAAACTGCAAGGCCTTATCGAGTAAAATATCGGCGTTTAAAATTGCCTGTCGTCGATCAGAGCCCGCCTCAATCCGCGCCCAATTGGCCGTAAACTCAACTTTCGCCTGCACCAACCGACCTTTTGCGGTTCGACCACGGAAAGGATAGCGGATGAGGGACCATAAACCACGGAAAAAAGCATCGAGGGCGTTATTGATCGGATCGACTGTTTGACGTTTCGGCATTACTTACTCAGCCTCGACTTTAATGCCGACGATCTTGACGTCGGTGACCGGTTTTTCTTGGTCAGTCTTAACCTTGGAGATGGCATAAGCGACATCGAGTCCGTCAGTCACTTGACCGAAAACCGTGTAGCTGCCATCGAGATAAGAAACGTCGCGCTTCGTCGTCACAATGTAAAATTGGGAGCCGTTCGTGTTGGGGCCAGCATTGGCCATAGCGAGCGTCCCCTCACCAATTTTATGGCTATTGATTTCGTCGGCAAAGGTTTTACCATAAATACTCTCGCCACCCTGGCCCGTACCCGTCGGATCACCACCCTGAATCATAAAATCGGCAATGACGCGGTGAAAGATAAGGCCATTGTAGTAGCCCTTGGCGGCAAGGGCTTTAAAGTTTTCGACGGCTTTGGGCGCCTCGGCTGGGTAGAGCTCGAGTTTAATATCACCCATCGTCGTCGTTATCGTGGCAAACATCTTTTGATTCTCCTTTAAGGCTGCGGGGGTAGCTTCGGTTGTAGTAGTCGAGCGCTTGGTGGGGCTTGAGGTGGAGCGTGACTGACTGACCCAGTAGAGAAAGCTAGCGACGATCGCCGCCGCGATAAGGGTACTAAGCAATGGGCGCATGAGTTGGACCTCCAGTTATGGCTTGATGGGCTGTTTCGTAGGCGGCCGCCAGACCGAAAATGGTTGATTCACCGAGATGCGGCCCAATGAGCTGCAGCCCAACCGGTAGACCGTCGACAAATCCGCAAGGTATGGAAAGGGCCGGTAGACCGGCAGCATTGACCGGCACCGTGTTGACATCGGCTAAGTACATAGCCAGTGGATCGGCGCTCTTTTCACCCAGGCGGAAGGCGGTTGTCGGGCTAACTGGCGTCGCCAAACAATCGACGCTTTGGAAAACCGTGTCGAACTCTTTTTTAATGAGGGCCCGGACCTTCATTGCTTGGTTATAGTAGGCATCGTAGTAGCCGGCTGATGAGGCATGCGTGCCCAGCATAATCCGACGCTTCACCTCATTGCCAAGATAACGTGAGCGGCTCTCTTTGTAAACGTCGAGGAGATTCTGCGGGCCGGCCTCGCGTTCGAGCGAGGCGCCGTAGCGGATACCGTCGTAGCGGGCCATATTCGAAGCGACCTCGACCGGACAGATTATGTAATAGGCAGCTAGAGCGAGATTCGTGCTCGGCAGCGAGACCTCGACAATGGTGGCACCGAGGGCTTTCAATTTTTCGATTGCCGTTTGGACTGTTTGGCGGACGCCCGCGTCCATACCAGGGCCAAAATACTCTTTCGGCACCCCAACCCGCCAGGCCCTCGCTTGGGGCAGCCGGTCGATTTT
>CAZNEF010000126.1:0-4354 GCA_964572235.1 uncultured Candidatus Saccharibacteria bacterium
CTTTTGCTCGGCATTGAGCTTAGTATAATGGCTATGAAACGCGTCAATTTTCAGTTTCATCGTCCCTACCCTCACTGATTGCGGTGAGGTCTAAAGCCGGCAAACTGGGCATACTCGAACCAATCAAGCCCTGCATCTCGCCGTACATACCGATGGTGTTTTCCGTAATCCGCAGAATCTCTTTCTCTCTTTTTGCCCAAAGGCGGCGCATCGCCTCTTTCTCTTTATCGAGGTCACTTCTCATACTTTGAAATGTTTCAATAATCGCTTCGATCCTAGATCGAAACTGTTGGCCGGTCAGGTAATCGAACATCATCGAGAGCTTTTCTTCCTTGCCGCTCATCGAATCGTGGACATGTTGACCATAGATAATCTGCTGTCGCAATGCTGTGGCGAGGCCGATCGTCGAACGGTAATCGGTCACCCAAATACCGTTATAATAGCCAAAGCCGTCTAAACCTTCGGGTAGTACGGCGCTGACGATAATGCTCACAAAGCCGCCCATCTTGCGTGAATCATCTTTGAGTTTAGTGACCCACTGGTCGTTCCAGTGGCGCACCCGTTTTGATTCCCAGACGATCTTATCGCAGAGCTTGCCATTACGATTGCGTACGTGCTGAATGACATCAGCGCCCAAAACACCTTTGCCGACCGGCGTAATCTCGTCGCTTGTGAAGGCGGCGCGGAGTGTTTCCTCAAGGCCTAGCTCCTGAATCTCCCCATGGCTCTGTTGTGATCCGACCTTAAGCTTATGGTTGAGATCTTCAACCTGCACCTGTAAATCAGTAAGCTTTTTCTCTTTTTCCATATCAACAAGGCGCCTTTCCTCGAGGATGCGCTTCGTTGTTTCAAGCTCAATCTGCCGTCGCTCCTGGTCTAACTGCCGCGTCATTTCGAGCGCCATGCCCTGCTTCTGCTCCTCAAGCTCACGGACTTTTTTGCGCATTCCCAGTTCCTGCTCTTGAAAAGTGCGGAGCTTTTTAGCACTCTCCTCAGCTTTGGCATGCAAATCGATTAGTTCGATAGCTAACTCGTTTTTGGCCGTCTCCCTGGCTGCTTCCTTAATTTTCACCGATTCTTCGGTAAGCCGTTTGTCGAGCTCACTTTTTAATTCCTCACGAAATTGTCCGGCCATGGCCTGGCTGATCGGAAAATCATGCCTACATACGGGGCAGGTAATAATATCGGTCATTTTGCTCCTTGACTGATCTATTACTATACACTATTTTTGATTTTTTAGCCTGTACTCAAACTGTTTATAGATGTTCCAGTGGCCTCTTTGCTATCGACTTTTAAACTGATATGTGGTATATAAGTAGATAATGTTCCTTACCAATAATGAGATAAGTGCCCTGAAAGCTAAAGCGTTTAACTTCTAGAACGCTTGTCTCATGCAATCAAGAGACCTGATCGCGGCTCCGACGATGTCGGGCAATGCTGTTGAGGAGGGAGGAGAAATGAAAACTTTCGGAACATTTCTCTACTCGGTTGCGATCACGGCTGGAGTGGTCACACTCCTCGGATGGTTTGCTTTCCCGATTTACTTCGGGGACTTCCTGTGGGGAAGTCTTGGCGTCGCGTTTCTCGCCCTGGTGTTGGGCTTCTTGATCTGCGGGACAGACGCATCGCGTGTCCCCGCCGACTGGAAGCCGGTCACCTGGTTGATTCTCGTTGCTTGGTTGGGCGTCGGCCATATATATGGCTGTTTCGCCACCCTCAATCTCAAGCGAGAATTCGCCAACATCGCCGTTAACAGTGTGTCGCATGAGTTCGCTGGCGAAGGCGCCTGGGCAGAAGAGGGCAGTATCCGCTTAGATTATGGCGGGGCGCTCGATCAAATCGTTGCCCGCCGTAAGGACAGCCTCGCTGTGAATGGCTTAGTCTACCATGGCGTCTGGTGGTCGGGCGACAGGTCGCCATCAAGTATCGGAGTCTACGTCTGGGTTGGTCCTTTCGCCAATCCCGACAGAAGATAGCATTTCCTCACCGGGCTGAGAGGTGACTTGCCCGATCCCGCCGATCGGCGGGATCGGGCACTTTCCTATCGGTAAGTCAACGGTCACTAAAATATGATCCGTGCGATTGGCTTGGCTATGGCCTCGTTGATGTCAAAGTGGCAGCGATCGATGCGACTTGGTCAGCTCTTAAATTTGTTTATCGTTTGCCAGATCGTCAATAAAACCCTCGAGTACCTTTAGCCCCTTTTGCCAAAAACGCGGGTCCGTTAGATCGAAACCGGCCCGGGCAAGGTTCTCTTTTGGTGAGAGTGACCCGCCGGCCCGTAAAATATCCAAATAGATCGGTACGAAGACCGATCCCCTTTCTTTATAGGTTTCATAGATCGCCAAAACGCAAAGTTGGGCAAAGGCGTAAGAGTAAACATAAAACGGCATGTTGATGATGTGGGGAATGTACATCCAGTTGTTTTGATGCTCGGGCGTGAAAATCAAGGCCGAACCAAAGGGTTTCTTCATGGTCTCGTCCCAAAGACTGTCAATCTCCTCGCGGGCTAACTCACCGTCCTGACGTCGCTTCTCATGGATCGCCTGTTCAAATTGATACATAGTCGCCTGACGAAAGACCGTCGAAAAACGGTCTTCAATCATCGCCATGAGTAACGCAGTTTTGTCAGCTTGACGCAAATCGCTCGCCATCAATTTCTCAAAGAGCAGCATCTCGCCAAAAACACTGGCAATCTCCGCCAGAGCTAAGGAGGCAGCGCTCTGAAATTCAACATTTGGCGTATCGGCAAGTACGGCGTGCACGGCATGGCCAAGCTCATGGGCCAAGGTCATGGCGTCGCGTGGCTTATCGGTGTAATTGAGTAGGACGTATGGGTAGATGCCTTTAGGTGACGAGGCACAGAAAGCACCACCCTGTTTTGTCGGTGATGGTAGCCAATCGATACGTTGCTTTTTAATCATGGTCTCAACAATCTCGCCCAGTTCCGGCGAAAAGCTTCGATAGGCTTCGCCTACCAGCTTCGTGGCGGCGACGCGCGTCACCTTTGTCGTGGTGTTCGGTAATGGTGCGTATCGGTCCCACCAGTAGAGTCGCTCCCGCTGCAAGAGCCGCTTCTTGATTTCATAGTAGCGACTGACAAGGCCGAATTGCGCGGTAATGGCCTCAAGCATGGCCTCAACCATCGGCTTTTCGATGGCGTCGCTCATGAGTCGTGCCTGTTCAGGTACACTGTAGCCACGAAGTCGATCACTGATCGCTTTGTCCTGAATGAGTGAGTTGTAGATCGCGGGCGTCGTTTTGTTGTTAACGGCTAATCCCTTATGGAGGACAACGGCTGTTTCCTGACGAGTCACCGGATCAGGGTCACTAAATTGGGCGAGCAAACTATCGAGACTAATTTTTTGACCTTTCCAATCGAATTCGAGCGTGTTGGTCGTAATTGAAAAGAGATGGGTCAGTGCTTGGTTTGAGGTTTGGCTCTTCTCGGTTAATATCTTTTCCTCAGCTTCGCTGAGCGTATGCCTTGCCTGCTCGTAATGAAAAATCAAAAATTGACGATAAGGTCGTAGAATGTCGGCGTTTAGATGGACTTGCCACGTGCTTTCTTCGAGTCTCGCTAGCTCAGTCTCAATGAAGATGATTTGGGTCACAAGCCCGACCGTTCGCTCCACAATCTTTTTGCAAAATCGCGTTATGTCGGCGACGTTAACATGTGTCGACTCGAGTAGACTGGCGTAAAGGCCAAGTCGGTATAGCCTCGTTTGAAACTTTTCCCATGCCTGGATAAGCGTTAGTAGCTGTAGGCTGGTTAAATCGCCAACCTTTCCTCTAGACTTCGCCAGCCTTTTCACTAACCGTCCGGCCTCAACAAAATCAGCCTCGATCTTTCGGTCATCGAGACTACTATAGAGCTCACTCAGATTCCATTTTGACTTCAACATAACATACCGACCCTATCGACCGGAAGGTTGACGCTTACTGAAAAACTAATTACCGCTCAAAACCTGGTTAAGTTTCTCGGCTAAGTCCTCTTTTGACTGATACCCAATCAGGGTACGCACAATTTTATCGCCTTTCAAAATATGTAGCGTCGGTAGGCTGAGGACGTTGGCGGCATTGGACTTTTCTAATTCTTTATCGACATCGACTTTCTCAAATGTCACTTTGCCGGCAAACTCTTTTTCTAGCTCTGGCCAAAACGGCTCCATGGCGCGACATGGTCCGCACCATTCAGCGTGGTAATTAATTAATTTTACCAGTTCAGCCACGGGCCTCCTTTAGCAGTAAAGATTTTTGGTTAATTGGTTTGATCGCCAACTCGTATGTGCCAAACAAAACTGTCGTGTAGAGTAGGTCGCCGAACAGGCTATTACGGAAGAACGGCAAAGCC
>CAZNEF010000127.1:0-4455 GCA_964572235.1 uncultured Candidatus Saccharibacteria bacterium
GCCAGAAATAACAAATGGCTTGAAAAGCTCAAGGGCCATATTTTTCGGCAAGCCACACTGATGAAGCCGAAGTTCGGGACCAACCACAATAACCGAACGGCCCGAGTAATCAACGCGCTTACCGAGAAGATTTTGGCGAAAACGACCTTGTTTCCCGCGCAACATATCAGAAAGAGAGCGCAGTTTGCGGGCGGTGGCCGTAGCGGCAGCCCCCCGACCACGTCGGGCTGAGTTATCGACAAGCGCATCTACCGCTTCTTGGAGCATCCGCTTCTCATTGCGCTGGATTACTTCAGGCGCCCCTTGAGCGATCAAACGGCGCAGGCGATTGTTACGGTTCAAAACCCGACGATAGAGATCGTTTAGATCAGAGGCGGCAAATCGGCCACCATCGAGTTGAACCATCGGACGGAGATCGGGTGGAATAACCGGTAAACGAGTCGTTAAGAGCCAGGACGGATGAATGCCAGCCTTATGCATATCAGCCATCACCCGAAGGCGCCGCATATGCTTACGGCGGTTCGCCCCCTCAGCCGTTTCGATACGAGTTGAAAGCTCAGCCATGAGGGCCTCGACATTGATCTTGACGAGGAGTTCGTAGATCGCCTCGCCACCAATGCCGACACGAATAATTTGACCATATTTCAATGAGATATCGTGATACTTTGACTCAGATATAACCTTTTTCATACCGAGCTGCTCAATTTCACTCTTCGTCTCTTTGTAAAGAGCATCGAGCTGAACCTTCTGAGTTTCAGTGATATCGCGAAGCGCCGCCTTATACTCTGTCTCAAGTCGTTGCATTGAATCGCGGCGGACTTCCTCATTGACCTCAAGAATAATCAGGCCGGAAAAATAGGCAACCCTTTCGAGGTCGGTAACCGACATATCGAGAATAATGCTAAGAATCGAGGGGACGCCGCGCAGATACCAGATGTGAGTGACCGGAACAGCAAGATCAATATGACCCATTCGCTCACGGCGCACCGAGGAACGGGTAACCTCAACGCCACATTTATCGCATATCACACCCTTGTAGCGGATTTTTTTATATTTCCCGCAGTAACATTCCCAATCCTTAGTCGGACCGAAAATTCGCTCATCAAAAAGACCATCGCGTTCGGGTTTTTGCGTCCGGTAGTTAATCGTTTCCGGTTTCGTCACCTCGCCATATGACCAAGCTAAGATATGCTCTGGTGAAGCCACAGAAATACGGACACTATCAAAGTCATTCGTCTTGGGCAATTCTTTAAGATTTTGCACTTCATGCATAGTCGCTCCTATTTATTCCATTATTTCATCTTCGGCAGCCACCGGAGGATTTTTTTCTTGATTCGTAAAAAGTTCAGTGACTTCGGCATCTTCATCCTGAGCCTCAGCCACCACCTTTGATTGTAGATCAGATAAAGCGCCAACCGCTGGCATCTCAGTTATGGCCGGCGTAATCACCTCACCCTCGTGAGTAAGAAGTTCAATATTCAAACCAAGGCTTTGCAGCTCGCGCATTAAGACATAGAAACTGGCTGGGATCGAGGGCTTTTGGGTCGGCTCGCCCTTAATAATCGCTTCATACGCTTTGGAGCGGCCAACGACATCATCTGATTTGACGGTCAGCATCTCTTGCAGGGTATGGGCCGCGCCATAGGCCTCAAGGGCCCAGACTTCCATTTCACCAAAACGCTGGCCACCAAATTGGGCTTTGCCGCCGAGTGGCTGCTGGGTCACCATAGAGTATGGACCTGTCGAACGGGCGTGCATTTTATCGTCAACAAGGTGGATAAGCTTCATAATATAGTTAATACCAATGACCGTTTCTTGATCAAACGGCTCACCAGTCCGACCGTCAAAGAGCTGAATCTTACCGTTAATCGGCAGACCCGCTTTGGCTAATTCACCCTGGATCTGCGCGTAGGTCACGCCTTCGAAAACCGGCGTCGCCGCATTATAGCCTAGCTTTTCGGCAGCCCAGCCGAAGTGGGTTTCCAAAACCTGACCGAGATTCATTCGCGAAATTACGCCTAGCGGGTTGAGAATGACATCGACAGGTCGACCATCAGGAGTAAAGGGCATCTCTTCTTCCGGTAAAATCTTCGAGATAACGCCTTTATTACCATGACGACCAGCCAGTTTATCACCGACTGAGATCTTGCGAAGCTGGGCAACGGAAATTTCGATCATTTGGTAGACACCAGTCGGCAGTTCATCGCCGGCATCTTTGGCGAAGATTTTGACCTCGATAATTTTACCGCGCTCACCATGCGGCAGACGAAGCGACGTATCTTTAACGTCTTTGGCCTTTTCGCCGAAGATCGCGCGGAGAAGCTTTTCTTCTGCCGAGAGCTCACTTTCACCCTTGGGAGTAATCTTGCCGACCAATATATCACCAGCTGAAATTTCTGCGCCAATACGCACCACCCCCTCTTCGTCAAGCTGAGCTAGAGCCTCCTCGCCGACATTGGGTATGTCACGAGTAATGACCTCGGGACCGAGCTGGGTATCGCGAACTTCAAGCGCATATTTTTCAATATGGATTGAAGTAAAGCGATCATCCTTGACCATGCGCTCGGAGAGGATAATGGCGTCTTCATAGTTCGCACCATGGAAAGACATATAGGCAACGAGGACGTTCTGTCCGAGGGCAATTTCACCCTCATGGGTCGCTGAAGAGTCGGCAATGACATCGGCCTTCTTAACCTTATCGCCGACCTTGACTGAGGGGCGCTGATTAATACATGTGCCTTGGTTAGAGCGAACAAATTTGTCCAGAGCATATTTTTTATCGCCATTTTTACCGGAAACGGTGATCTCGGACGCTGAAGCAGCGGTCACCTCACCCGCTTCCTCAGCCATAATGATCTGACCAGAGTAGCGAGCCGCTTCACCTTCAATACCGGTACCAACGACAGGAGCTTGAGGCTTAACTAGCGGGACAGCTTGGCGTTGCATATTTGAACCCATCATCGAGCGTGCCGCTTCATCATGCTCGACGAATGGGATAAGGGCAGTCGTAATCGAAACAATCTGTTTAGGCGATACATCAGCATATTGAACATTAATAACGTCCTGAAGTGACGGTTCGCCATGCATGCGCACGATCTCACGCTTATTGACGAAGAAGCCTTTGCCATCGATCGCCGCTGAGGCTGGGGCAATAATCATCTTCTCCTCTTCGGCAGCATCAAGATAAACAACCGTATCGGTGACGCGTGTCTTACTATTTGTTTGCTCAACAATTCGATAGGGCGTTTCCAGAAACCCATAGTCATTGACGCGCGCATATGACGAAACTTGGCCGACGAGACCAATATTCGGCCCCTCAGGAGTCGCGATCGGACAGATGCGACCATAGTGCGAGTTGTGTACGTCACGAACCTCAAAGCCCGCCCGCTCACGCGAGAGACCGCCGGGACCGGTTGCTGCAATACGGCGCTTATGTTCCAATTCCGCTAACGGATTTGTCTGATCCATAAATTGCGATAGCTGCGAAGAAGCGAAAAATTCTTGGAGGACAGCCACGATTGGACGACTATTGATCAACTGAGCCGGCGTGACTGTGTCAAGCTCAAGAACCGACATCCGATCCTTAATAATCCGTTCCATACGCAAGAAACCAACGCGCAGACGGTTTTGGACTAATTCACCAACCGAACGGACACGACGATTCTTGAGGTGGTCAATATCGTCAGGGGTAGAGGTCGTGTCATTGTTGAGACGGATAATTTCTTTGACAATGGCGACAAGATCATCGAGACGAAGAATACGATTATTTTTCGTGTCCTTCATCCCTAGGCCAAGACGCTGATTGACCTTGTAGCGACCAACGCGTCCGAGGTCATAGCGCTTATTATTCGTAAACATGGCGTCGAGAAAAGCCTTGGCTGATTCAGCGGTGGCGAGGTCACCGGGTCGGATGCGTTTGTAGACTTCAATGAGGCTTTCGTCATAAGACAGGGCCGGATCACGCTCAAGTGTTGATTTTATATAGTCATGATCAGGATTATCGTTAACCTCAGCAAAAACCGATTGCCAATTTTCATCTTTGAAGCCCATTGCTCGCAGAAACGTCGTGACGGGGATTTTCCGTTTGCGATCAACTTTAACGGCTATGACATCGCGATTAGAAGTTTCAAACTCCAGCCATGCGCCACGACTAGGGATAATTTTGGCGCCGAAAAGTTTGCGGCCGGCATTGACTTCACTAACGAAAAGCACGCCGTATGAACGGACAATCTGATTAACAACGACACGCTCAATACCGTTAATGATGAAGGTCCCCCGGTTAGTCATGAGCGGAAACTCACCGAGGAAGACATCACTTTCCTTGGTCTTGTGAGTAATTAGATTAGATAGAACAACCTTGCAGCGTAACGGGGCCTTATAGGTTAGATTACGGGCTTTGGCGATGGCTTCAGTAAACTTTGAGGGCTCAAAACTAAAATCGACGAACTCTAGGCG
>CAZNEF010000128.1:0-2094 GCA_964572235.1 uncultured Candidatus Saccharibacteria bacterium
CACAAACAGTGTCCGAGTTGTTGACTATAAAACCGGTCGAGCTCGGAGCCGGAATGAGATTGAAGGCAAAACCGCCGCTGCCGACGCCGACTATAAGCGCCAGCTCGTTTTTTACCAACTTTTAGCCGAGACTGATAAACAATTTCCCTATAAGGTCGTCGAAACGGCTCTCGTGTTTGTCGATGACGATGAGCGCTTTCCCATGGAACGCTTTGCGATTAGTAAAGCGGAGGTTTTCGATTTACGAAAGTTAATCGCCCAGGTCCACGCCCGTATGTTAGCGCTAGATTTTCCTCATCTCACGCCACCAGCTGGACGGGAGTGTGAGTTTTGTGACATTTAGAGACAGTTTAACGCCCTTTTATTACAGGTTGAAAAGCGTATAGTGGAAGCTACATGAATGCACGATTACGCTTGCATCTTCGTTTTTTAGCAGCGATTATTGGTAAACGAGTGCTCGATTATCGAACCCATTGCCTATCTCATTGGTAACTGCAACAGGAGAAATGATGACTGTGACCGTTTTATACGAAGATCAGGACCTGTTGATTGTTGATAAGCCTACCGGTATGGTAGTCCATGAAGGGGCTGGTAACAGCGCCGAGACAGTTTTGCTCACCGACTGGATTAAAACCAGTCGGCCGGAGATTGTGAGTGCTTTTGCCAATCAACCGCCCGAACCTTACTTCCGACCTGGGATTGTGCACCGGCTCGACAAGGAGACGTCCGGTCTATTAGTGGTGGCCAAGAGGCCAGCCATAAAGGCGGCCTTGCAGGATCTATTCAAAGCCCGAGCGGTCAGTAAAGAGTACCGCGCTTTGGTGTATGGCCAGCCGAACCCAGAGGAAGGGAGTATTGAAACATTTATCGCCCGTAACCCGCATCACCGTCGAGAGATGGCAGTCAGTTTTATGGCCAAGGGAAAACTGGCCTTGACTGAATATAAGATGTTAAAAATATATCATAAAGAGCCGGCGCAACTTTGCCTTCTGGCAGTGACACTGCATTCGGGTCGGATGCACCAGATTAGGGTCCATTTAAAATATAAAGGCTGGCCGATTATTGGTGACCAAACCTATAGCACAAAACCGAGCCGTCGTATCTCTAAAGCGCTCGGTCTAGCTCGGCAGTTCTTGCACGCCGAGCGTTTAGCCTTTATCCATCCAGAAAATCATCAACAGATTGAGATTATAAGTCCACTGCCAGCCGATTTACAGTCTGTGCTGAACTCATTAGAGCCTGTTAAGAAACTCGTTTAGAAGCGAAAAATAACGGATTTTGAGTGAAAAACAAGAATCATGAGGAAACATAGTTGCACTACGGTGACGAATGATTCTTGTTTTTTTAACCAAAATAGTCATTTTGCAGCTATCTAACGAGTTTCTTAACGGGATCTTAGATAAGTCAGAGGAGTCAACATGAAAATTGCTTTATCCGGCCTAAGCGGCGTCGGTACAAGTAGCACCGCCAGATTAGTCAGTCAGGCCTTGAACCTACCTATGAGCAACTTTACTTTTCGCGATCTGGCTGTGGAAAGGGGAGTCGCTTGGGAAGATCTACAGATGGAGGCGGCGGCGAACCCAGAGATCGATTTCGAGCTTGACCGACGGCTGATCCAGTTTGTTCAAGACAATGAGAGCTGCCTGGTGGCAAGCGATCTGGCCTGCTGCCTCGATAGTCCACGCCTTTACCAACGGCTTGGCCTGGATAGGGGAGCTGACTATGATTTAAAAGTCTGGCTCGAGGCGCCGCTCGAAGTGCGGGCCCGACGGATGGCGATTCGCGAGAATAAACCGATCGAGATAGTGATGGCCGCCGAAGACCAACGTGATCGCGATAACCGCAAGCGTTTCCTTAGCCTCTATGGCATTGATTTGCTCGATCACAGCCAAACTGACTTAGTGATCGATACGAAACACCACACAATCGAGGAAGTCGTCGCCATAATGATCGAACGGGCGCAACCTGGCCTTGCCTGAAAAACGCGCTTGATCTATACTAGTAATCTTGTGTGTTAGTTTAATGTTCGGTCGAGAATGCATTGTGCGACATATAATAGGTGGAGGAACGCGTGACACGACGACGAACAAGTTG
>CAZNEF010000129.1:0-7021 GCA_964572235.1 uncultured Candidatus Saccharibacteria bacterium
GATCGAGTGGGTGACACGCACCGGTTCAATCTCGAAATCCCCAAAACGGACACGGTCACCGGACTTCAGAATGTGAATCGGCACATTTTCAATACCGTGATCATCCATCTTGACCTTAATCAGCCCGGCCGTCAGCGGCGAAGCATAGATCGGACAACCAATTTTCGGCCAAACGTAGGGGAGACCGCCGATGTGGTCTTCATGGGCATGGGTAATAACGAAAGCTCGGACCTTGGCCTTGTTTTCCTGTAAATAAGTAACGTCAGGGATAACAAGGTCAATACCGGGCATTGTTTCGTCGGGAAAGGTCATACCGGCATCGATAACAATAATATCGTTATCGGTTTCGTAGGCCATAATATTTTTGCCAATTTCGCCGAGGCCACCAAGGGGAATAATTCGCAACTTGCCTGTTTTCGCCTTGCTTAAAATGCGGCCCGGTTTTTCAACCGTCGCTGGTGTATTTTGCGTAATGTCTTGCATGTCCCGCATTGACATGGCAAAGTGAGGCGCCGCAAGGTCGTTGCCGTTATTGCTGTCGCGGCGATTATCGTGATACTCGCGACTTTGGCCGCGCGGGACCCGCTTAGTTGGGCCAGCCTCAGCCGAGACAGGTGAGGCGATGGGCGATTTTTCAAAAACTAAGATATCACCCTCTTGATAGGCGCGCGTCCGAGACCGCGTTGACGCCGCTTCTTTCGGTATTTCAGGCATAGCGAAGGTCGTTGTCGTAATCGGTTGCGGCTGCTCGCCACGTTTCGTTCGGTTGAGATCTTTAGCCGTCGTTGCCCGCGGCGGTGCGACGCGCACTGGGCCACTATTGCGATCGTTATTGCGAGCCCGGCCGACTGTTGAGGCACGCGTCGAGGATGAGGTTGAGCGTGTAAAATCAGCCGCGATGGTGGCGCGTGATTTTTCTTCGATTGGTTTGACAGGGGGAACGGCCGGCTTTGGCGGCGTTACCCGTTTTAGTTTGTCTGGTTGTTCGTCCATGAGAGAATTTCCTTTCTTATAGGAGAAGGTTATGTATATTAAATCTTGTTGATACTTTGAAATACTCGGATCGGCTCAAAAGTCGATCGGCAGTTAGTTCTATATAATTTCATGAGAGCATTGGTCATTGAGAACTATAAAAAACATTAAAAGTGACAAATGATTAGGCTTTGAGAGCGAATCTTTGATTCAAAGTATGTGTTTATCTTAGCGGATGGCCGGCGGTTTGTCAATGACCGTTAACCATTTGTTAACCATTAACAGGTTAAAATGAAAGACCACCGGGTTTGACTCGGTGGTCTTAAACTTTTTAGCTTTTGGCGGCTACCGGAGTCCGCCATAGAGACGCCCAGAGGGCCGGTTGGTACGAGACCTGTACTGTCTCCTGCTTACCACTCGCCAAATCGGTCAAGGCTGCCTCCGCAGCCTCTATACAATCTCGAGGATCCCTGCTTGCCGCCGCTGTCCACGCCTCCTCGAGAATCCCGAAGACTCCTAACTCCGTCTCCCCGACGGAGAAAATCTCGAGGGTCCCCGCCGTGGCGGAGGAATCCGCTTGCGTGGGCCCCTCGCCCTCACGATAGAGACAGAATCGCACTTCATCCCCCCCCCTAAAAAGTTGCCACGCGCTCCGTAGCCGAGTCGCTAGGTCTAAACCCAACAGTGAACAGTAACATAAAGAAGATAGAAAGTCAATAGTTTGTATGCGTCATAACATATGGGAAAATCCGCGCTCGTTAATTAAATAATTATGTCACCATCATCGAAGCCCTAAATCCAGACAAACTCGAGCTCTTTGTCGATTATTTTTTGAAGACAAAACAACGATAAAACTTTCACCAAATGTCACTTAGCATAAAAAAAGAGGTGAGTAGAATCGTGTTCTTGCTCACCTCGTAGGTAGTCTAACCCATCGTTCAATCAGAGAGAGTAGTAGCTCCGCCTCTTCTGTGACGCTTTTTCTGTAACCATTGGCTAAAAAGCCAATCGGTATGCCAAGCTCTTGAGCCTGGCTTGTCGCAATCTGCGCTTCGAGCCGTTGCTCTCTTTTGACGAACTCAAGGTCTTGTTGTCTGTCGGGTCGCTCAACACCGTCGCTTATCCGATCACCCCCTTTGCTTGATGTTCATATATCTCGTTTCGAAAGCCATTTTATGAACTCTTTTTCAGCACGACCCCATATCTCATTTACGGCGTCAGGGTCGGATTCTCTTAGTTCTCCCATAGTAAGATTATTAGGATTTCGGTCATCGGGAATAAAAAGACGGTCAATAAAGCTGCCTTTCTCTCCTAGTTTTTCAGGGACACAACCAAGAGCACTGCCAAAAAACGTGACGGGCTTTCCACCTGGCTCGCAATAAGCAACAGAACAGGTAATCATGGCTTTTTTATTCTCAGTGTTCTTGACTATATCGAAAAATCTTTCAACCCCCAAGCCCTCATCAACCCAACGAACATATACGCCAGGGAAACTTCCAAATTCTTTAATAAAAAAACCAGAATCCATCTTTACACAAGGTTTTTTGATTCTCTCTGAAACCCACTTTGCAGCAAAAGCAGCAATTTCGGCAGTTGTGTTTGATTGTATTTCTGGAAATTCTACTTTGGTAATTTCTATTTTATATCCATAGGGGGCAACAGCTTTTTGCAAGCTCTCGACCTTCCTCTGATTGCCCGTCGCTAGAGTAATCGTTTTGTTCACTGTTTCTTTCTTTTAGTTATAATTACGGGGTAGCTCTTTTGTGTATGCGTCCATAACATATGGGAAAATCCGCGCTCGTTAATTAAATAATTTAAAGGACTAATTTGGTGTAGCGCATAGTGTGGTCTTTCGGTATTGTACCATAGCAACCAATCGATGAGTTTTTGGTTAAACTCGCCTAAGGAGTAGGCTAAGGTTTGCTTTCCTTACAGTTCACTTTCAGTTCACTTTCTGGCGTGCAGCTTACCTATTCTGGCTTGAAAGCGAAGGGTAGAGCGAGAATTGATCGTACCTCCGTGCGCTAGGTCTTTCAGGACCCTACCGACGCTTGAGACTGAAACAACTTCTAATCCCTCTCTTACGCAATATGTATCTAGCAGTGGCTTAATCTTGTCCTTACCGATATGTATCTGAACTTATGCAATTTGCTATACTGAAAAGAACATGACATTTCGGCAGTATTTTTATCGATACCTCTTAATCCTTGTCGGCTACTTTACGGTCGGGGTCATCGCCACCTATCCGCTCATCGCTCATCTTTCAACCAAGCTTTACGGCATACCTGGTGATAACTACGGTGCCATCTGGTCGTTTTGGTGGAATATGAGCCATACCATCGACTGGACCGCCCCGGCTCAGCCGACGCTCCTCGGCTCTGCTTGGTTGCTTGGCCAGATCATGAACGAAGTTGCCACCTATAATCTCTTCATTTTAAGCGGTTTCGCTCTCGGCGGCCTCGCCATTTACCTAATCGTCCGCCATTTCACATCGAATAATGCGGCCGCTCTGCTCGCCGGCTTGATTTACGTCCTCGCTCCCTATCATATCTATCAAAGCTATGTTCACATTTCCCTGGCGATGATCGCCTGGCTGCCGTTCTACTTTTATGCTCTGCTCCTTTGGCTCAAGGACCCGCGTCTCTGGCGGGCCGTTGTTTCCGGTTTCCTCCTGGCTATCGTCATGCTCGATAACTACTATTACGGCTACTTCGCTGTTATCTTAACTATCTTTTTTGTCGTCGGTCTGCTGATTCAGATCGTCCGTCGTAAGCTCGTCTTTTGGACGGCGCTCGGTCAAGGTCTGGTCGCCGTAACCATCACCGGGTTAATGATCGCCCCCTTCATTATCCCACTCTTCCTCCCTGGCGGTTCGAGCGCCCTGCAACGGCCGCTCCAAGAGATTCTCGTTTTCAATGCCAAATGGTGGGATTTTTTTGTACCGGCTATTAGCCATCCAATTTTTGGCCGATTTGTTTACGAATCAACACGAACGAATTTGGACGGCAGTAATTACATCGAGCGGACACTCTACATTGGTTATGTGCCACTCGCCTTGGCGATCTTTGGCGCCTGGCGTAAACGCCAGAGTTGGCTAACCTACCTCCTACTCGCTCTACTCATCGTCAGCATTATCCTCGCCACAGCCCCACTGCCGATCGCCAGCTTCCTCCGTGACTGGTTCCCGACCTTCCGCGTCTATTCACGATTCGGCGTTCTGTCCGTGATGAGCGTTGCCATTTTGAGCGGTATCGGTATTGCCTCAATCTCTAGTAAAAGCCGCTCGTGGCTTTTGTACCTCGCTATCGCGTTGTTCATTGTCACCGATCTCTACCCTGGACTACCGGCACCAAACTTCGATGTCACGACTGTCGCCCCTTATGAAAAAGCCCTGCGTGCCCAACCGAAAGGGGCAACGATTATCTACCCAATGGCGGCGCCCGATGAATTGCGCAATTCCGAATATCTCAGCGATTCACGCCGTTTTGGCCAGCCATTATTTAACGCCATCACTCCCGAGTACCACAGTGAGCGCTACCGTCTGGCACTGAGCGATCCGACGACCGGACCGGCTCAGTCGTTGATGCGCGTGACGGGGATTCGTTATATCGTCATCCGGAAAGATGTCTATCGCGGTGGCCGCCTCCCTGAGTCAGTCTGGAACTACTACGACCCAGAGTACCCCCATATTATGTTGCCAGCTTGGAACGAAGGTTATCATCCAGACATGAGTCAATATCCAGGCATTAAGTTAATTTTCGATGACTCTCAGGCCGCCGTCTATATATTGTCACGGCTCTGAATTCTATTTGGCAGCGATGAGGTTTTTGTAGCGATAAAAGGCCTCCTTTAGACTGCCTGTCCAGTTTTTGTCAGCGTCGACATTGACCAGTCCATAGCCCTGCTCTTTAGGCGGCGCGAGTTGATCGCCGACTAGATCAAAGACAAAAAAGGCTTTAATGGCCGGCTCGGCATAGGCCTTTTCGGCCATGGCTTGAATGTAGTCAGCTTCGGCCTTTTCGTTGCCATCGTTACTACCACCACGCCGGTTTACCTCAGTCAACCAAATATCGCGATTAAAGCTTTTTAACTTTTTGAGGAGAGCGTAGCGCTGGTCGGTTTTTGTATTAATGACCGGGTTATCCCAACTTGTCCCCATATCGGAAAACCAGTTCCAGCCTATAATATCGGTGTCGCCGCCATCGGCAAAATAACGATCGAAAAAGCCAACATGCACCCACTGATCATTGATCAGGCGACGCGCCGTTGGGTCCGCGTCGGCAACAGCCCGAGTCGCCGCCTTGAGCCAAGTTGCCACCGCCTGATACTTTGATTCTGGGTAATCAATGCGATCGACGCCATAGTGACCGCCATCAATAATGGCCACCGAAGCTGGCTCTGTCGCCAACTGCCAGACATCAACCTGTCCCTTATGCTCTTCAACAATAGTGTGTACATATTGGTAGGCGTTATTGGCCAGATTTTGGTCACTAAAAATATCGTTTGGACCAAAGGGGATAATCATCACCAGCTTCAGACCATTCTGATGGGCCAGATCAATGGCCTGGCGATTCGCTGGTTCATTATTGGGGCTAAAATCAGTGCGAACGATCTTTGTGCCAATTTCCTTAGCCAAGCGAAACTGTTCTGGCAGAAAGAGGTCGTTTTTTTCTCGAAGTGGAAAGGGTAAAATGCTGACGCCCCACCAAAAAGCGCTCCGTTTACTTGACGCTGGCGGGGGATTAGGCGCACTCGCTTTTTTAGTGGCGACTTTAGTGGAAACTTTAGCGGCAACAGTTTTCGGGCTGGGCGTTGGGCTGGGCGAAGGACCGTCAACCGCAATAATCGTCGGTATGGCTATCGGTGTAATGAAATTGGCGAGCGGCGACGCGAGTGGATTAGGGCGTCCCAAACCAGCCTGGACGGCCACCAAAGAACCGGTCACTAAACCAGCGACGGCAATCCCAATAATTGCCCCCATATGGCGAATCTGCGGCTTAGCTACCAGTTGTTTTAGCTTGGTCAACCGACCATTAGTTATGGCCCCCTCCTCAAATAAAACATGTATATCCATTGTACCACTTTATCGATTCTGCTATCATGGGGGCTATGAAAGGCATCATTCTCGCTGGCGGTAAAGGCACGCGCCTTTATCCTATGACTCACGCCACCAATAAACATCTGCTACCGGTTTACGATCAGCCGATGATTTATTATCCAATGCAAACATTGGTTGCCGCTGGCGTTACCGATATCGCCGTCTTAACCGGTGGCCCGCACGCCGGTCATTTACTGCGAGTACTCCAAAACGGCAAAGCGCTTGGCCTTACTCACCTCGAATATATTTTTCAAGATGGTGAGGGCGGTATTGCTCAAGCCTTGGGTCTCTGCGAAGATTTTGCCGACGACGATTCCGTAGCCGTGATCTTGGGCGACAACACCACCGATGCAAATATTAGCCAAGCGGTAACCGATTTCGCCGGTGGAGCCATGCTTTTTCTTAAAGAAGTGCCTGACCCGGAACGCTTTGGGGTCGCCGTTTTTGCCGCCAACGACGCCAAAAAAATTGAGCAGATCGAGGAGAAGCCGAAGAAACCAAAAAGTCATATGGCAGTGACCGGACTCTATATTTACGACAATCATGTTTTTGATTACATCCGCAAGGTCAAGCCGTCTGGTCGGGGAGAGTTGGAGATCACCGACGTTAACAATATCTATATCAAAAAGGGACAAATGCATTGGGCGATGCTCGACGGTTTTTGGTCGGACGCCGGCAAACCGGAAAGTCTCTTTCGGGCCAGCGCCTATTGGGCGAAAAAATCACTCGGAGAAAAGTTTAATGAAACCATTAACATCTGAAGCGATCACCAGCGAGTATCAAAAGCTCATCAGCACCCAAGAATACACGCCAAAAGCAAAGATTGACGGCGTCGAAATCGTTGAGCTTCCCCACTTCGTTGATGACGGTGGGCTATTTATTGAAGCCGCCCGTTTTACGGATGGTGAGCAGGACTGGTTTCACGGCATCAGCGTCGCCCAGCTTAGCTTT
>CAZNEF010000130.1:0-1631 GCA_964572235.1 uncultured Candidatus Saccharibacteria bacterium
GAAGTTGGCGAAAATCCAAGCGAAAATTCGTCCGAAAGAGACGGGGATTGTCACCTAAATGTCCACCTCCCGCCCAACTATTTTGATCGCCGGCGGAGCCGGTTTCCTCGGCTCACATCTCTGCGACCACTATATCGCCACGCATCGGGTAGTTTGTGTGGATAATCTCTCGACCGGTCGGCGAGTTAATATTGAACATTTACGAAGTAACGCCGATTTCACTTTTGTCGAGGCCGATATTTGCGAGCCGCTTCCCGAGACGATAACCAGAGAGGCGTACGCGATTGTTGCCAATCTTGCCTCACCAGCCAGTCCGCCCGGCTATCAACGCCTCGCCCTGGAAACGCTGCGAGTCGGCGCCATCGGAACCTGGCACTTACTCGAGCTCGCTTGGCAAAAGAAGGCCCGATTTTTTCAGGCCTCAACGAGCGAAGTTTACGGTGATCCGACCGTCCATCCGCAACCGGAAAGCTATTGGGGTAATGTTAATTCGTACGGCCCACGCAGTATGTACGACGAATCAAAACGTTACGCTGAGGCCTTAATATATTCTTTTCGGAAAAGTTTTCCCTTATCGACCGCCATCGCGCGGATCTTCAATACCTATGGCCCGCGTATGGACCCAGCCGATGGCCGCGTCGTCTCCAAATTCATCGTTGCCGCCTTGAAAGGCGAGCCGCTGACAGTCTACGGCGATGGCCAGCAAACGCGTAGCTTTTGCTACGTCTCCGACCTCATCGCCGGCTTCGTCAAGCTCATTGAGTCAGGACTTGAGGGACCGATCAACCTCGGTAATCCCACGGAATTTACGGTGCTTAAGTTGGCGGAAAAAGTTTTGACAGCAACCGATAGTCGCTCGGTCATCACCTATCGACCGCTACCCGCTGACGATCCCAAGCAACGCTGCCCCGACATTAGGCTGGCACAGGAAAAACTTAACTGGCAACCGACCGTCGTGCTCGAGTCTGGTTTAACCGAAACGATTCGCTATTTCTCCGGAGGTCAAAAATGAAAATTACGATGATCGGCGGCGTTGGCTATGTCGGCCTCGTTTCTGGTGCCTGTCTCGCCGACCTAGGCCACGATGTTATCTGTACGGGCCGCGATCAATCAAAGATTGATAATCTGCAAAAGGGCATCAGCCCGATTTACGAGCCCGGCCTTGAAGCGGTCTTGGCGCGCAATATTAGCGAAGGCCGGTTAAGCTTTACTACCAATAATAAAGAAGCGGTCCACGCATCAGATATTATCTTTTTGACTGTCGGCACCCCATCGGCTACCGATGGCTCGGCCGATCTCTCGCAGATCGACACGGCGAGTCGCGAAGTGGCTGAAGCGATGCAAAGCGATCCAAACCACCGCTATCGCACCGTTGTCAACAAAAGTACGGTGCCGATTGGCACTGGCGAACGGGTACAGCAGACGATTGCCGCACTGTACGATGGCGAGTTTGCCGTCGTTTCCAATCCCGAATTTTTGCGCGAAGGGTCAGCCGTCCTCGACTTTTCGAAGCCAGACCGGGTCGTCATCGGGGCTGATTGTGAGAAGGCCCGCTTAATTATGAACGAACTTTATGAGTCCCAAAAAGCCCCCATACTCAATACGTATATTAATACCGCCGAGATGATCAA
>CAZNEF010000131.1:0-2858 GCA_964572235.1 uncultured Candidatus Saccharibacteria bacterium
GCCAACCGCCGGATTTTATTTGTCGATATGAACGCCTTTTTCGCCTCGTGCGAACAGGCAGAGAATCCAGCCCTCCAGGGCCGGCCAGTCATTGTCGTTCCCACTCAAGGCAGTTGCGCCCTCGCCGCCAGCTACGAGGCCAAGGCTTTTGGCGTGCGCACCGGCACTCTCGAGCGCGAAGCACGTTTTCTCTGTCCAGGCCTCATCGCCGTGCCCGCCCGGCCAAAGCTCTACATGGCCTACCACGAACGACTGACGACGATTTTGCAAAATCTGACCCCGCGCGTCACCATGCGCAGCGTCGATGAAGGCTCGATTGAACTTTTCGCCAACGAGGAGCCGTGGCAATTAGGGCAGGCGATTAAGGAAGCGATTTGGCGGCAAATGAGCCCGGTCGTCCACTGCTCAATCGGTATTGGACCAAATCTCTTTTTGGGCAAACTGGCGACTGAGTTGCAAAAACCGAACGGTTTAGTGGAGATCCGTCTGGAAACGCTACACGAGGCCTACGCGCGAGTCGGGCTGCGCGATCTTTGCGGCATCAATTACGCCATGGAGCGACAGCTCAATCGCCTCGGCATCTATTCCGTCATTGATTTTTACAAAGCGCCGGCTCAATACTTGCGCGACCACTTCGGCGTTATTGGCCATCGCTGGTGGCTTCAGTTGCACGGCTACGCCAGCTACGAACACCGTTCAACACGGCACAGCCTTAGTCACTCTCATGTTTTGCCACCGCAGCACCGCTCCCCCAAGGCCGCCTACGTCACCCTCCACCGTTTAGTCGCCAAAGTCGGCCGACGCCTCAGAATGGCCGGTTTCGCGGCCGGTCGGATCAGTCTTTTGGTGCGCTTTGCCGACCGCGCCAGCGCTCATGAAGGGCTCCGAATTACACCGGCGGCCGATACGATCAGCCTCGCTAAGCACATCGAACGGCTTTGGCAGCGCCTTGAACCGCATCAACCAATCTTGCATTTAGCGATCTGGACCAGCAATCTCCAACCCTTAGCCGGCCAATCGTGGCCGCTCTTTCGCGAAGAGCAGCGTCGACTCCGTCTCGCCCAGGCTCTGGACACGATCAACGACCGCTATGGCGCCGATACGATTCGCTTCGCCATTACTGATCAGCCGGGCAGTCGAGCGCCCGATCGAATTGCTTTTAATTCGCTGTTTAAGATTGAACATGAGTAGAGGCAACCAACTATTCAAAGTTAAAGTATCCTTATGCGCAAGAAGCCACCACTGAAATTATATTGCTATACTGACGAAACGGGTCAGGACACAGAGGGAAAATTGTATGCTGTCACCTCAATTATCGTTGACGGTAGGCGCGACGAAATGCTAAATTTCTTAGAGGCAGTTGAAGAACATAGTAATAAAGGCAGCCGTAAATGGAACCACAGTAAAGAAACATTCGACTTTCTTCAAAAGGCCCTGACTAAAAATCGGTTCAAAAACAGTATCTTCTTTAAGGTATTTAACAACACAAAGGAATACGAAAACCTGACCGCTCTCGCAATTATTGCCGGTATTAAAGCCTACCTCAGTATTAATAACATTGGTAAGTATAAAATGACGATTATTATTGATGCACTCAAAGGCAAGCAACAGCTCGTTTTGGGTCCAAAGCTTCGAGATGAAGGCATCCGTACCGAAAAGATTAAAGGAGCGAGAGACGATACTAACGCCTTAGTTCGCTTGGCCGATACTGTCGTCGGGCTCATTCGAGAAGGCGAACAAGGCAAACATATCAAAGTTTACCGAAAACTCCGGAAGAAACTTGAGCAGGACGGCATCTTAACTGAACTTTAAGCAAGAAGACCCACTTCACAGCGAGTCTTCTTGCTATCCGTATCCAATGTACGGACCCACGTCGCACTGAGGGAGCTTCCCCCTCAGGGATTGCTGGGCGAGTCTATTCCCGATCTCTCAAGACAACCACCCGTCAGGGCAGGATTCGACCGACCTTTTTGGTCTAGTATTTATACTTAACCATAAAAACGATCCCGCGTCAAGTGGTCATGTATAAGTTCAGATACATATGGTAAAATTACAGATATTTTGGTGACCTTAAAAAATGCTTCGACCCCAGGAGATTGAACGGTTATTCGGAGCCACGAAAATTGCCCTGCGAGGCAACGTGAGTATTCAGGAGGATCATGATTTACCTGGAGAAATCGCCGGACCGGAAAAAAGTCGAGGGAACGATCCGATCAGGATCATCAAGGGGGTAGGGGGAAACCGTGAGACTCGATCCAGACAGTGCAGGGTATCTTGCTGGAAAGCTGCTCGACAGCTACCAGCGAATCGTCACCAAACGAACAGGCGTTCCGTTCACGAACTTCGTCTTAGACGGGCCGCCGCTTGATCAACCAATCAAGTTTGACACGTTCGCCGCCGTCTACCCGAAAGAACCGGGCCTACCGTCATACCGTCTTCTTTCGAATCGTGAGGTCGGGGCCAGAGTAGTGCGACGGTATCGTCAGCAACTGCTTGGGCTTCGTGTCTCAGCCCGCATCGCTGAAATGCAACGCGGGCTGGTAGAGCAGCAAAACTCGCTTTCACGGGGCTTGCTCGATGAGCTTTCGGCAGCTCTGGAGAAGCAATTGAGAGCCGAGGGACTACCGGAATGCATCGCCGCTTTTGGCAGGAGCATTTGGCTCAGTGAGCCGGTAATCCTGCTCTGGCATCCGGTTCATTTCCCGACCATCTTCTGGCTTGAAAAGCTAAAGGCCGCGGTCAGGAAGGCCGATGCGGATCATCCGCTCTAGCTACACATAAAGGGCCGTCAACACTGCACGTGGCGACGGCCCCAACCCAGAACTTAGTTCTCGAAAGTAAGCTCTGGAGTTGCCCTA
>CAZNEF010000132.1:0-5486 GCA_964572235.1 uncultured Candidatus Saccharibacteria bacterium
GTTAATATTCGCTGCTTCATATGGTTATTCTAGCATAGAATGTCTTACCAACGACCGGTTTTGCCCTTGCCTTTGTCGTCGGGACGACCGCTCCACCACTGATAAAGATACCAACCACCCGTCGCAACACCGGCCGCAATAATCAGGATCGAAACGGCTACGATGACGCGCGTCCAGTCGCGCGGCTGAGTGCTCTCACTCGCCTTGATCGCTGGTGATGGCGTTTCCGTAGAGCTGACCGATGCCACCGCTGATGGTGTCGGCAATTCTGACGGGGGTGGGCTGGCGACGGGCGTGGCTGTCGCCTCAGGACTTAGACTGGGCGTTGGTCTTACGGTTGGGGTTGGAGTGGGAGTGGGGTTAGGGCTTGGGGTTGTCACGACCTTGGCGATAGGCGCTCCAACGTTGGGCGGCGTGACAGGTGTAAAGGCGCTGACTGAACCGGTCGAGCTGACCGCGGCGACTTCAAAGTGATAGGTTTTATGTTCAACGTCAAGATTGGTAATTGTCACCGCTGTTTCGGTCGTTGATAATGGTGCGAAAAGTGTTCGGCCGTCGTTATAGCGAACCATGTAGCTCACCGCGTTCGGAACGTTATTCCAAGTGATCAGGACACTGTTACCGGTCGTTGTGGAGATCGGCGTCACTGGAGCCGTAGTCACAACAGGTGCGGCTGGTGCGGCTGTCGCTGCTGCCACCGGGGCGACTGGCGCTTTTTTGAAAAAAAGACTGATCGTTGTCGAAGCAACGGGAGAGATATTGCCAGCCCGATCACGAACTCGAGCGACAATCGCCTGCAAACCCTCTTTATTCATTAAATTTCGCACTAGACTCGCCTGGAACGGCTCCCAGGGTTCGTTATCGATGACACCATCATAGGCAACTTGCATCTGGTAAACACCGGAAGCCCGACCACTCGGTTCGTCAGCGGCCGTCAGGTGGATTGGCACCGCTAGCTGGTCGGTCTTCGTCAGTCCACCATCAATCGTCAATGTCAGTGTCGGCGTCATTGTATCGACCGTAAAGTTCCACGTTACCGCGCTCGTCAATCCGGCCTGGTCGGTCACCGTGAGGATAACGGTATGCGTCCCTTGCTCAAGCGTCGGACTGACGCTAACTATCTGTGTTGTACTACTATAGCTAACCAGACCAACTGTTTGACCATCAACTTTGATATTGAAATTCGCCGCCGTTAATAAGGATTTATCGGTGACTTTGGTGCTAATGGTCACCAGCTGGTTAGTGACATAGCTGTCGGCCGCCGGGTTAACCGTACTACTAATGGTTGGCGGAGTCGGGAACTGGGCGGCGGCAGCGCTCGTCCGTGGTGAAGCGATGGCGCGCAGGACGAAATCAGCTGCATTGTTATCGCTATCGATACTGTTACCTTGATTAAGGTCAAGTCCCGGCCGACGCTCGAGACTCTGGCCAACGCCGGGGGCGGGAGCAGGTTGGCCTTCAAACGCATCGGCCAGCGAACCATAGCCGAGACGATCAACGACCGTCGCATCTGTCGCACTCATAATTGGACTGGTCGAGCTAACCAGAAAAAGATTGCCGGCGTTTTCAATAAGGCTAAAGGCACTGTAGTTAGCATCGGCAGGCGTCACTTGGCCAATCGGTCGCAGAAGGTAGTAACCGCCAGCGGCCAGGGTGATGTCGGGTAGGGTTGCGACCTGGACAGCATTGTAGGGAAAACCAGCAAACTTAAATTGGAGCGACCATCCGGTGAGTTTGAGTGGCTGGCTGGTCGGATTATAGAGTTCGATAAGTTCATCGCTCAATCCCATCGATCCGATCGTTTTAATCTGGCTGATGACAGGGTGAGAAGGCGACGCGGCTGCGGCGGGTGTAGCAAAGACAAGTAACGATAACCATAAAGCGAAAGCAGGGATAGCCAAGACCAGGAAGCGTCCGCGTCGATGCATAGGGTTCTCCTTATTGATATTAGGACTGAATAATAGCCTGGCGAGACCCAGTTGGGTGAAGACATGAAAAAACACCGCCTACACTCAATTGTCCCTCAACCGTCGAGAACCCATACTCCCCACGATACCCTAAGGTAGAAACCCTAAGATTGGAAACCATAGATATATACTCACCCTATCAACGTCTCATTTTTCTGTCAAGCCAGACGAGGCTGTGGATAAGTAAACACTTTACGACCGGAAAAGCATTTACTTTAAGAGAAGATTATCCCTCGCCGGTAGGCTTGACAAGAAAGGCGGAAAAGCGTATAAAAACTATGGGTCATAAAAAGGTTACCGTTTGTACGGTGATTTTTTGTTTTTGGCCCGTACTACTGATTAAGGGGAGACGCGGTAATGCAACGAACCTGGCGCAAAGCAGGCGCGGGGGCGGGGAAGGTAAAGATTGGGGAGAGATCTCCCCAAGCCATCATTGAGCAGATAAGGCGTAAGCCTTGCGTCAGTGAAGGCGACCGTACGCTAATCTGGAACGCCCAACAAGAAAGCGTCGAGGTCTGTCGTCAGGGTAGGCTACGACTACCAGTGGCAAAGGACAGCCTTGCCATCGCGATGTGTGTCGACGAAGGGGCGGCCCTTCCGCTCACAAACCGACCTTTTTGCCCTATCCGCAACCCGGGTTGCGGAATATCCTACCTAGGCTTGAGGGCAACAATACTCGAGAGAATCGGAACGGTTGAGATTGGAGCAGATGACTTTCTGGTCAGCGATGAGTACCTTCGTTTCGTCGATCACGTAAAAGCCCTTGGAGCCATCGCGGTTTCGAGCCACGAGGACTGTGGCGCTGACCGTGAGTTCAGGAACCAATATCCGGGGGTTCAGATCAAACCAGACAGTGCCGCACGGGCGGCCGCCGAACTGCTCGCTTTCTACCTTCAAATCGAGGCTGAGCCAATCCACATTGGCCAATATACTCCGGTAACGCTCCGTCGACCGATCGGGTTCCATCCGGCGCGCGTTCTGGCGATTGACTTTTTCGGCTGCAACCTCGGCCAGCTCGGCATCATCGCCCTGCATATGGACGCTCGCGTCGAACCAACCGAGGCAACGCTTTGGTGTCATGCAGGGCTTTGCCTTCGGATTCTTATGGATCCGGTCCATGCCTTTGGTGATCGCTGGAGCGTTGACGAGCCGCTCATCGTCCTAATAATCGGCGAAAAATCCGAAACCCGAAGAGAGGGCCGAAAACTTCGGGAGATCATTCGGCCTTACGGCAAGATTGTTGAAATTGTCCACCTCGACCCAAGCGGGTAGAGGATCACGGCCGCCCTGTTTGGGCGGCCGTATTTTATTAAATCTGCATCACCGCATCAAAATCTACGACATAGGACTTTACGGCCAGCGTCGGAAAGGCCTGCTCGATCACCGTGGCGGCCGCCGCAAGCTCCCGGCGATGCATGGTCAGTTCGGCCAATTTGTCGATATGTTGACCCGAGCCACCATAGGCGCCACAGTCAACGTGATCCATGAGATGGACAGTGTTAATGTCGTGTAGATCTCGAGCGATTTTAATCTGGTTGAGAAGAACAGGACGTGAATCATGGTCTAAAATGGCTTTGGAGGCACCGGCCATGGCCGCTAGGTCCGCTTGGCCATGCAGATGCGTCTCGATCCAACGATTAACCAGTGGTCGAAAACGAAAATCGATGCAGCTAATCACGAGATCGTTGGTATGATGCATAGCCTCCCTTTCCTGCATTATGGGCGATTAAATAAAAAAATATCGGCAAGTCCGATATTATCATCGGGATCAACGAATAGGAATAGGTTGTGAACGCTATTTTCGAGCCACAAATGACTCGAGACTCTCGAGCTCCCGTCTTTCGTCGGCTAGCCGACGATTCATTGTTTCTGTGTCATTGCTTCGAGATAGATTATATTTTACCAAAATATCATAAGCCTCTCTGTACTGTCTGGCATAATCTCCCTGAGTGGCTTCGAGACCTGCGACATTCCGTTGGGATGCGGCCTGGTGTTGTCGCGCACTGGTAAAATCGGCTTGCAGCTGATTAAAACGCCGCCGTCCCGTGAAGTTTAACAGTCCTGGCACTTCGGCGCTATCGATCAAAAGTTGGACGCGCGCCAATTCGGTCTCGGCGCCGGTCTGCGTCGTACGGGACTGTTCCAGCTCTTGCCGCACTTTTTCGTACGCCGCGTCCTGACCCTTAAGACTTAGCTCCAGCGCCATGCCTCTTTCAAGCTCTGATACACGTGACTGCTGCTCTGCTATCAATACATTACGCTTCTCATTAATAGCTCGAAACTCACCGATGATAACATCGAGTCGGTCGCGATCCGTGGCAATGATTTCATAATGAGGAACGATTGATTCGGCAAAAAGTGATGGGGCTTCGCCGATTTCTTGCTCAGCGGCTTGAATAAGAGCTATTTCTCGGGCAAGTTCGGGATAGCGCTCAAAGAGGCTGTCGAGTGATCCACCCAAGGGGAATTCGCTCTTTACCAACCGATCTGGCTCACCGTAACGCTGCGATTTTTGCCGGCTCTCATGATAATAACGGACATGGTTTGGGGCACCAGAGCCTAAAGGTTGAACATGGATACCTGGGTTGGAGTTGTCGCATAATAACCGAAAAAGAAGGACATCACCACCCTGATCACCGGCGTAATGCTCAGGCAATGTTAGATAATCGCCATAGTAATAGTCGGTCCTTGTAAACTGATGGGCGACACTGCTTATTGTATTCGCAACATTCTCATATATCGCCTCGCCTGGCTGAATGCCGCTACGCGTCTTGAGCCGCTGTAAGCCTCTTTGCTCACAGCCAAGTAAAAATATTGGTAAAAGATGGTTACTTATTAAAGCTCGCCGCAATTCCCCTCGCGGTCGATCGCCTTGACGCGCACGATTATCGTGAGTTCCCAGCCAATTACCATAGCGTTCGGCCACTTCTCGTTCCGCGCCGTATAGTTCATTAAGTTTGTCTTTCCCCAGCTCATAGTTTTCCGTCAATTCATGTGGTTCAGGTGGCGCGTCCTGTAAGTCGGCTGGCGCAATCTCTGGCTGGACTTGAACTTCTAGCCCTTGGAGACGACCCCTAAGCTCTGCAATATGGGTCAGCGTATCTGGATGAATTAAAAGCGGGTCGAGACCATCAGTGGCTCTCTCTAATTGCTCTAACTGGAGCTTAAGCTGGCTTATTTGATGTTCGACATAAGCCCGTTCACGTCGCTCTTGTTCGGTGGAACCCCTAGGAACGACCATACCGTTCGAACCTTTTAACCGACTTTCCAGCTCATTCCCGGCGGCCTCGGTCCGTACTTGGTCGGCGTATCTTTTTTGTTTCTCTAAGCCCGAGTCTGGTTCGGATTGTCCCTCTGTATTCATATGCCTATCGTAACATACTTTTCCGGAAAAAAAATTTATGCCGTGGCGACGATTTAACGGGCCTAGCGAGTAATCGGCCCAGCACCGACAGCGATAGCTCAAGCGACAATTTGAGCGATAATCAGGCTGTCGGTACTAGAGGCGAGATTATTACG
>CAZNEF010000133.1:0-2219 GCA_964572235.1 uncultured Candidatus Saccharibacteria bacterium
GGCCGTTTGGACGATTATCGAATATATCCTCGTCGCTTGGACAGCTAGGACGAATGATTGTGGTATAATCTAATTTAGATATTGGCCATTGAAGCGGAAAGGAGAGGCAAGTATTAGGAACGGAAAGATATATTAGCTTAAGGAGGGTTTTATGAAATTTGTACGTATTTTAGCTGCGAGCGTCATCGGTTTGGCCAGCGTTCTCAGCGCCTCGCCAGCTTTGGCCTTTAATAACAGTAACTCGATCAATCAAAGTATCTACCAGAACAATCTCAATTCCTACCTCTGGCAGATGAATAATCAAATCGGTCTACTCGGTAATAACCCGGCCCTTTCGGCCGCGCTACAGGCGCAACTCTTGGGACAATATCAGATTTTAATCGGCCTTCTGAGCTCGGCTTCAAATATGCCATATTGGGTTGGTCAGCCATTCCTGACGAACGGTTTTTGGAACAGCTGGCAGTGGGGGCTTAACAACAATATACCGCAGCAATATCTCATTAACTGGGGTTGGGGTAGCCGCGGCTGGTGGGGCTGGACGCGCTAAAAACATTTCACGCCGAGCCGATTATGGTGACAAAAAAGAGACCCTATATAGGGTCTCTTTGGACAACCCCTTGAAAAAGTCGACTCGAATCCCCAACTCGCGTAGCGAGCGGTTTCCGTTTCGTTCAGCAATGACTGGCAAATCCTCACTTAATTCAATGCCGCAACGTGAAGCGCCGAGGCCGCTTTTTCAATTTATACAATGTGGCTGGGGAGCCAGGGCTCGAACCTGAAGTCTTCTGCTTCAAAGGCAGACGTGTTACCATTACACCACTCCCCAAATCCGCCCTAGGGAACCGAGTAAGCCTGGTTCTGTTTTAGCTGACATCTATCTTCGCGTCCAGATCCGATGGACATCCCGTGAGGAACAGTCGATGATGGTCGGATCCACTGGACTTGCACGACGCAGGGTTTTCACAAAACATCGGTTGCCCGATGAGTGCGTGAGCTCTTACCTCACGTTTTCAACCTTACCAGCTATCTTGCGACAACTTCGGCGGTATATTTTCTGTTGCACTCTTCCCTCGCCTTTCAACGGCCCACTTTCGCGGGTACGCTCCTCGATCGTGCCAGGACTTTCCTCTCTGACTTGCGTCAAAGTAATCAGCCTGATTCCCTAAGGCAGGTACACTGTAGCATATTGGCGGTTTCGCGTCTACCTTCTATATCACGATTAGGTGGGAAGAGAGTAGGCTTGGCCCTATCGACTCCACAGCACCGAGCGACGGAAGGCGTCCAAATTTTCGACAGCAATAAGCGTCCCCTTGGCAACGCAAAGAAGCGGTTCCTCGGCGACCTGGCAGGGTACGCCTGTGACCTTGGTCAGAAGGGCATCGAGCTGACGAAGCTGTGCCCCGCCACCGGTCATGACAATACCTTTATCCATCACATCGGCGGCCAATTCGGGCGGCGTTTTCTGTAGCACAACTTTCACGGCCTGGATAATCTCGTTCAGCTCCTCGCGAATCGCTATCACGATATCGGAGCTGGTGGCGATGACGCTCTCTGGCAAACCAGTAATCGTATTCGAGCCGGAGACCTCCATTTGAAGCTCTTTTTTGAGCGGTAAAGCCGCGCCAATTTTCAACTTCACATCCTCAGCCGTCTGCTCTCCAATCAAAAGGTTATATTTTTTGCGGATATAGTTAGCGATCGCCGTATCAAAGCGAATACCACCAACGCGCACCGAGGTTGAGGCGACAATATCGCCAAGGGCAATGACAGCGACTTCGGTGGTGCCACCGCCAATATCAATGATCATATTACCAACAGACGAAGCAATCGGAATATTGGCCCCGAGGGCCGCGGCGATCGGCTCCTTAATGACATAGGCGTTTTTCGCCCCGGCCTGAAGGCAGGCATCGACAACGGCGCGACGCTCCGTTGAGGTCACGCCAGCCGGTACAGCCACCATCACATCGGGTCGGAAAAGACGGATCGCGCCGCCTACTTTATTAATAAAATAACGGAGCATTGTTTCCGTAATTTTGTAGTTAGCGATGACGCCATCGCGTAAAGGATGAGCGGCAATGATTGAATCGGGCGTCCGGCCGAGCATCTCCTTCGCCTCAACACCAATCGCCATGACCTTATTATCGCTAGCTTCAAGGGCGACGACGCACGGTTCATTGACGACAATACCCCGCTGTTCCAGATAGATCAGCGAATTGGCA
>CAZNEF010000134.1:0-3645 GCA_964572235.1 uncultured Candidatus Saccharibacteria bacterium
TTCGCCAGTGCCAAAACGGTCGAGCACCTGCTCTTTAAGCTTTGCTATGTCCACTGATTGACCAGTCACAGCTGGCGTAATCCTGGCCACCCCATTTTTCACCAATAGTGCCGCATTTTTGGTATCGATCGTTACCTTGTCGGTGATCTGACCAAGGGCAGCGGTTAGGCGCGCATCGTCGACAACGATCGCCGCCGGTAAATCAAGCCCCAAGAGCGGCGTGGTCAGCTGTTGGCTCAAGCGTGTTAGCCAGTCGCCAGTGCGGCCAATCGCATAGGCACTGGCGATTGAGCGCGCAATATCGTACGTCGCGCCGACACTTTCTGGTTTGATGGTAAATGAGCGACCATCGTTATCGGTAAGAATAAGCGGCTGAATCGGCTCTTTGGTGAGCTCGCTACCGAGTTTGCTCTCGGCTGTCCGTTGTGTCAGCCCGCCGATCGTGACGCCACTGACGGCGACGCGTGGGTAGATGTGATTAGCGAAGGCGTACGAAAAACCACCAAAAATCGCAGCTATAATCAGCACGATACTGAGACAATAAACACCGACCCCCTTAGTCCAAGCGGGCCAGCGTCTCTTTTGGGGCTCTGATTTTTTGTTCATGGTTATTCTGTCGCGATCTCTATCTAGAGTATACAGTCTTTACTCGCCGTTTAATATCTCTTCCAAAATACTTTGGGCAAGCTCGGTTTTTGTGGCCTTTGCCTGGGCCTCGGTGCGGAGTTGGAGATGAATGGCGTCGCCCTCCTGGGCGGTGCGCGCCAGAGCGTGAATAGGGACGCGCAACTCCTGCCGATCGTAAAGGCGTAGCACAAAAAAACGACCCTCTTTGCGATCGATTATGGCAATCAATTCGTCGGCTTGGTCATTTCTCATAAAGAATATATCGTAGCATGCTGGTGGCGATTTGTCATCCCTTCAAAAAATTGGTACGATACATATCGCGGAAGGAGGGAGATGCGCGTATTTTTTACCTTCATGTTCGGCTGGTTGTTGATGGTTCCGATGGTCGTTTCGGCGGCCCCGAGTTCGTTGTTATCGACCGCTGTTTCGCATTTTTGGATGCCATATAATCTGATTCACAATCGGCTTTTCATTCGCGTCGCAACGACCGATCCAACAAGGAGCGAACGAAAATTGAGCACGACTGACCATTTGCCGATCCCGATCCCAATCTTGGCCCCAATGCCCAACGCGACTTTTACGCCCAATGTGATGACGTTACGTAAAACGCCCCGTTCCCGCTCGACAGCCAGGGCAGTTTTGACCATGTCGAGACTTAGTGCCAGTCCAACCGTTAGCCCCATCGTTAAACCTCTGGCTAGTCCCCTAGCGAGCCCATCGCCGCTGGTTAGCGAGAAGCCTGAAGCAGCCTCGCGCGTTGAAACAAAGGTTGAGCTTAGTGGTGCCGGTGGTACGAACACGAGCGTCCATGTCGAAAGCCACAGTCAATCAAGTTCCAGGACGTCGACAAGCACAATAAGCACAATCAAAACCGAGCTTGACATTACCCTAACGGAGACAAGTTGCGGTGGCGACTTAATGATTTCGAGGACGAATAATCTCAAGATCGTCGTTCGCAACAGTACAGCGACAGCACGGAACTATGCCGTGTCTGGTTTTGGCAGCGTGAGTGTGGCGCCAGGCGGTCACGAAAGCTTGGAGCTGACGCCGACAGCGGCCGGGAGCTTTACGATTAGTTGCGGATTAACAGGCACGGCGACCCTGACGATTATCTAGAATTAATGTCCCATAAAACCTGTTGTAATAGCCTATTGGCAACCATAACGAGTTCATGAGGAGTAGAGACGATGGTTACAAAAGGAAACCGTCTCATAGCGGCCGGTCCGTTTTTACGTGATATTATTTTTGGTACGCACGATGCGCTATTGACGAATATCGGTATTATCACTGGTTTTGCCACCGCTCTAGGCAGTCATCAGCTTATCCTTATCGCGGTCATGATCGATATATTTATTAGTGCCTTTGCCATGGCCTTCGGTACCTACCTATCGCGAACGAGCGAGTCCGATTACCTAGCGGGGCAGCTTGAGCATGAGACGCACAGTGATTTACAGGCAGTGCTCGCCCGACCAGTTCCGGCTTCCATTGTCATGTGGCTAAGCTATGTTGTCTGTGGGATTATCCCGCTTATCCCCTTCTTTTTTAATCTACCGCTGTCGATCAGTATTCGCCTTACCATTACCATCACCCTCCTGGTCTTTTTCGCCGTCGGTCTGTTAAAGGGAGTAGTGACCGGTATGAATAGTTGGAAAAGCGGCCTTCAATTTACTATTTTTGGTACGGTGGCGGCCACGATCGGTTATCTAATCGGTCTGATTGGCCAGCAGTTTTTGTGCTAATTTGCGCTTCGAGTCTTTCGACGATGAGACTCATTTCCTGGGCGGCGAGCTTGAACTCGCGGTCGCTTTTTTGGGTTTGGCTTTCGAATTGATTACTGAGCTCCTGGCTACGGAGCAGATATTGGAACCGTTGCTCGGCTGACTTCAGCCTCGTTGACGAATCGATGCGTGCCAACTGCAATTGGGCGTTCTCGACGTGGGTCAGATTATCAAAAAGAAGGTTACCGTTGCCATCCTGGGCAATGGTGCGGCCGTCGGGCGCAGTCTTAACCAAGGGCAGGTTCGTGTAGGGGTTTGGAATAAGGGTGCGATAGATCGGATTGATTGGTGTGAGCCTTGGCGCCGGCAAAATATAACCGCTACTGATTGGCGGCTGATACGAGGGTCCGGTCGTCGAACCTGTCGCTGGGGTTGGTGTGCTATTGATCGAAGATGACGAGGGTGCCGAGTTCCGGGAAAATCGATAGACTAAAAACGAAGTCCCGATAAATAAGAGGACAAAGATAAAGGCAATAAATATATAACGCCCGATCGGTGGATTGTTGCGCGGCTGGTCGTTCACAATTCGCTCCCTAAGCCTAGCTGCCTAAAGGGGTTATCTTAGCATATTCTAAGCGTTTTGTCAAGCTTATAGACCGCATATGCTACTCATTTTGAGTTATCCACAACCCCCATCAATAGCCAGCTAATGACAGATTCCATAATTAAGCATATGATTAAAACGTCCGTCAAATGTCTCTTTTACGGGTCAAAAGATCGAAAAAAAATCGGGCTTGACAAACGTATCTACGTCAAATATATTCAGCTTATACACCGATCCACCGGCCATCTGGTTACGATCGATACGTCCGTTGTATGTGTAAAGGAGTCACAATGCACAAACGTTCATTTGGGTCATACCTCGCCCTCCCCCTGCTTATTGTGGCGATGCCGACGATCGCCCTGGCCGATACGTCGACAGCCGCTAATGCGACAACCGGCGCCAACTCAAACAATACGGCCAACTCGAACACTGCTTACGTTACCTCAATCCTTATGAACAATAACGCGGCGACAGAGAACTCTGAAGACATTAACCTCAATACCGGCGGCAATCAGGGCAATGGTAATACCGGTAGCGCGACTGTCAGGAGCGGAGCGATCGACTTTGCTAGCGCTACTTCAACCAACAGCAATATTCAGCCACCAGTATCTCTTATGTTGCCAAACGCTGCTGCTGGCGGCAGCACGAGTAGCGCCACGAACGCCAATACGGGTGCGAACTCAAGCAATGTAACGG
>CAZNEF010000135.1:0-2985 GCA_964572235.1 uncultured Candidatus Saccharibacteria bacterium
GCAACTTACCGACAAGCAGCTAATACGTGTAGCTATGAAAGCACTTAACGCACAGACCGAGACCGATTGCGTTGAGTTTAAAGATGCTCGAGGTGGATTGCCTGACGACCTATGGAAATCAATCACTGGGTTTAGCAATAAGCACGCCGGTGGTGGAGTTATCATATTTGGTGTCGAGGAGAGTGAAGTGGATAGAAGTTTCAAGATAGTTCACTTACCTAACGTTCATGACCTCCAAGAGAGAGCGACCAACTATTTTAATGACAGAATAGTTAACGGTGATCGTCCAAGTTATAGGGTACTAGAGATCAGTGGCCAACCACTGTTATTTGTAGTGATAAACACAATCCAGGAAGAAAAAAAGCCATGTTTTGATAGAAAATATGGTATGGATCGGGGCGCATGTATTAGAGATGGTAGTACTGATAGGCCGATCACCGACGACGCGCTTCGCCACTTCATCCGCAACTCATCTGTTTTTAAATATGACATTAGTCCTATAAAATAATCTCGGAGCAGATAGGTATTTCTCGCCCGCCAGTGATTAGTGATATTAACAAGCTAATCAGCTTAGGGCTCGTAGCCCAAATAGGTGCTGGCCCACACGTATCATACGAAATCGGTACGAATCTATAGCTTAATGCTTAACAGTAGAGATATTTAACCTGTTAAATTCTAGTAAGTGCTTAACGATACTTAACGATAGGCATGTGTCTTGGACAATGATGCTTAAAAGTACTTAAGGGTAGCATTCAAAATTGATGGTAGCTCGAATGTCGTCCACCAAGCGGAGCCAATTTTGACCCATAGACTTTCTGTTTCAACTTATCAATGCTAGGCTAAAATAGATATGAAAAACCAATGGTTAGTTTTAAGTGTGGAAAATGTCTTAACCTCACTGGGTACGAAGCAGCATGGGCTCTCCACGGATGAAGCCAATCTCCGCCTCAAGTGTTATGGGCGTAATGCTTTACCGGAAGCTAGGGTCGACAGTTTACTCACCATCTTTCTTCGACAGTTTCAAAGCCCATTAATTTATGTTTTGATAGCGGCTGCCATTACCGTTCGTCTACTTGGCGAGTTAACCGACTCACTTATCATTCTTTTTGTGCTTCTTTTTAACGCGATCATCGGTACTATTCAAGAGGGTAAGTCCCAAAATACGCTAAAAGCGCTCAAGCAGTTATCCAAAACTTCAACAACCATTTTACGAGACGGGGAAGAACAAATCCTTTCCGACGAGCTCGTCGTCCCCGGCGATATTATATTACTTCAAGAAGGTCAGCGCGTCCCGGCCGATGTCCGATTAGTCGAGACCTACAATGTAGCCGTCGATGAATCCGCCCTAACCGGCGAATCAGTACCTGTCCATAAGGTCACGCATGCCATTAAACAAAACCCGGGCGCGATCACGATTACCGATCAGCATAATATGGCATTTAAAGGTACATATGTGACAACGGGTCACGCAAAGGCCGTCGTAGTTGCCACCGGCCAACTAACCGAAATCGGCAAGATTGCGCAATCAGTCGAGAAGATAAATACCGACATCCCGCTTAAGCGGTCGATTGAGCATTTGACTCATCAAATCATTATTGTCATTGGTGTTATTTGCCTTCTCCTCTTCGTCCTTGGTATCGTACGTGGCTATGGGATTCGAGAAATGTTTGCCACTGTCGTTTCTTTATCTGTTTCCGCTATTCCAGAGGGCTTGCCCATTGTTTTGACACTGGTTTTAGCCACCGGCGTTTGGCGAATGAGTAAACGTAATGCCTTAGTTAAAAGGCTTGAAGCCGTCGAGGCCCTCGGTCAAACAACGGTTATCGCCGTCGATAAAACCGGCACCATCACCCAAAATAGTTTGATGGTGACGACTCTCTATACTGACGGAGAAACTTATACGGTGGCTGGTAATGGTTATGAACCGAAAGGTGAAATCGTTAATGACAAAAAGCCGATCAATACCACTCACTTATCAAAGTCCCTGGCGATCGCCGCTCGGATTGCGTTGGCCAACTCCTCAGCTCAGGTGACCCAAGATCAAAAGAACGGTACGTGGCGCATCGCGGGCGATCCCACCGAGGCAGCCCTTTTGGTACTGGGGATGAAATTGGGGCAAGATAAGGATAGATTAGTTCAAGACCTGCCTTTTGACTATGTGCGTAGGTACCGGGCTTCGGTCCACCGCATCGGTAAAACCAATTTTTTATCAGTCACCGGAGCACCAGAGAATATTCTGGCTCTTTGCCATGTGCCACCAAAGGAGCGGTTAGCGATTGAGGAGAGGATTAATGCTTTCGCGCGTCAAGGTCTGCGCGTTGTGGCATTTGCCTATAAGAATGAGGTGTCAAAAATCGCTATCGAGGCGCTACCAGCCCTAACCTTCGGTGGTCTTTACGGTATGAAAGATGGACTGCATCCAGGGATTATGGAAACAGTCAAACGTGTTCATCAAGCCGGTATGATTGTAGTGATGATCACCGGTGATCACAAAGAAACAGCGGAGATTATCGCTCGTGAAGCCGGTATTTTCCGCCCAGGCGACCGAGTCATGACCGGCCAAGAGCTGGAAGCGCTGACGATTGATGAATTGGCGTCACAGCTTGAAGGCGTCACCGTCTTTGCGCGCGTCACCCCGGAACATAAACAAAATATTGTCGAGGCGTACCGTAAACGTGGCGATATCATTGCGATGACCGGCGATGGCGTTAACGATGCGCCATCACTAGTGGCAGCCGATCTTGGCATGGCGATGGGAGTGAGTGGGACCGAGGTGGCTAAGGAGGCGGCCGACATTGTACTGCTCGACGATAATTTCAAAAGTATTGTGGCAGCCATTGAAGAGGGGCGGAGCATTTATATAACTATCAAGAAAGTTATTGCCTACCTCTTCGCGACAAGTGCTGGTGAGATTTTAGTCATTGCCACTGCCCTTATGCTCAATTTACCATTGCCAGTCACGGCCGCGCAAATCATATGGCTTAA
>CAZNEF010000136.1:0-2900 GCA_964572235.1 uncultured Candidatus Saccharibacteria bacterium
GGTCGCTTCAGCGAGGCCAGCAAATATAAAATCGGTATGAGCGACAGGTAAAAAATTGAGCTGTGATTGCGGACCCTGGCCCAAGCCTTGACCAAAAAGCCCACCTGAGCCAATGGCAATCGCCGCTTGTTTCGTATTGTATCCTGCCCGTGCCGGGTCAGATTGGCCGCTAAAAAAGCTCCGCAGACGCGTCTGCTGATAGGGCTGCAAGTGCGTGTAACCAAGCGGCGCCAGCCCAATGCTAATCGTTGCCAGCACCACCCACCAGCGCCATGGAAGACGGGCAAAAACGAGAAGACCTAGGGTGATCGCTAGCAAAACACTCGCCGTCCCAAGGTCAGGCTGCCTCAAAACAAGAATAATCGGTACGATCGCCAGAGTGAGGATGGTTACTATGCGCTTAAGATTTAGAGCGCCTGACCAGCGGGAAAGGAGATGGGCCTCAAGGAGAATGAGGATGAGCTTAAAAACTTCCGAGGGCTGAAGCTGAAAAAAACCGAGATCAATCCAGCGCGAGGCCCCAAACTGTTTCAAGCCAAAGAATAAAACGGTCAAGAGAAGTAATAGACCAACCACATAGAAGAGATGGGCGACGCTCTCCCAGTTACGATAATCAATCGATGTAAAAAGGGCGGCGCCAAGCAAGCCAAGCACAGCATAGATAATTTGCGAGCGGGCAAGGCTAAACTGGACTGTTGGAAAGGTAACCGTATAGATGACGACAACACCAAAGATAAGCAGGAGAAGCGGCACGACGATCAGTGTCCAATCGAAAATGCGCAAACGATTATTCATTGTGGACCGTCAGCCAAAGTGTTTCGTGATCAAGGACGATGGCCGTTCCAATTGTTTCGTTGTCGCTCATCGGTTGCATCGATTTTGCCTTAATTTCCTCGAGAAGATTCGCGCCATTAATTAACACTTCGAAGCCTGGCGAATCGGTTTTATAGCTGAAGACAACGCGTTGCCCGGCCTGACAGCCGGCTTTTTTACGTAACTCCTGAATTTCACGTATCAGCTCACGTTCGCGCCCCTCACTTTTCAATTCAGATGTAAGTCGCGTATCTATAGCGAGCTGAAGATCGCCATCGGTTGACCAATGCCAACCGTCTCCTATATTTTCGACGAGGCGCACTTTTTTAACGTTCAGCTCGTCAGCCAGAAGACTCTGGAATAAACTAGATAATTTATTATGTCCAATCAATCGAACCTCAGCTAAGGGCTGACGAAGCTTTATTCCCGCCTCTGAACGCCGTGCGTGTCCGAGGGTCACAAACCGGCGCAGCATCGTCATCTCGGCCAGTAAATGCTCATCGACCGGGCCAGGATGGGGGAAATCGGTCAGGTGAACCGATTCGGCCATCGCCTCTGTGCGCAGGGCTAAATAGGTCGTCTCGGCCATAAAGGGCATCATCGGCGCGGCGAGCGCGGCGGTCCGGATTAGCACCGCGTGTAACGTCGCATAAAAAGCCGGGTCGCGACGCTTACGGCTGCGACGGAGATACCAAGTAGAGAGTTGGTCGATGAAATCGGCGAGGGTGCGAGCCGCGGTAAAGGTATCGAGCGCCGTCAGGGCAGTATCGATCTTTTGCGTTGTTTGGTTGGCAAGTGAAAGGAGCCAATCGTCGAGGATTTGCGGCGTACCGGTTTGGCCAGGTCGCCAATCATCGGCAGCGGCATAAGTGAGGAGGAAATTAACAACATTTTGCCAGATCATAACCGTCTTACGATTGACATCTTGAACGGCCTTAACCGAAAAATGCTTCGCTTCACCCGGCTGATTCACCGAAAGCATATACATCCGTAAAGCATCGACACCAATCTCATTGATGACTGACCATGGGTCGACAACATTGCCCTTCGACTTCGACATTTTTTGACCCTTTTCGTCCAGGACATGGTTGCCGCAAATAACCGATCGATAGGCAATCGAATCGAACAAGAGTGTCGATATAATATGGAGTGTGTTAAACCAACCGCGCGTTTGATCGATCGCTTCGGCAATATAGTCAGCTGGGAACGCAGTGGCGAATAATTTATCGCTGCCCTTTACATATGGGTAGCCCCACTGGGCGAACGGCATTGCACCGGAATCGAACCAGACATCGAGGACTTCAGGAATCCGTTTCATGGTACCGCCACACTCGCAAGTCAGTTCAATCGAATCGATAAACGGTTTATGGGGATCGAAATCAGTCGCTAGTAAAGTTTTTGTTTGAGTAGTCGCTTTTTGGCGCAACTCTCCGAGACTTGATACGAGCGTTTGATGTGTTTTATCCGATTCGCAAATCCAAATTGGCAGTGGCGTACCCCAGTAACGCTCGCGGCTGATCGCCCAATCGCGCAGCCCTTCGAGCCAACCACCGAAGCGCCCATCGCGTACATGCTCCGGTACCCATTTGATTTCCTTATTCAATGCAACAAGACGCTGACGTAGCGCCGGCTCAATACGGATAAACCATGAGTCACGGGCATAGTAAAGGAGCGGCGTACCGCAGCGCCAGCAGTGTGGATAGCTGTGGGTCATCTGTTCTTGCTTATAGAGAAATCCCTGATCGGTAAGATAATCAATAATTGACCCTTCCGCCTCCTTTACCGACTGGCCGGCCCAATTTGGTACCAAGGCCGTAAAACGACCGTTCGCATCGACCGTATGGATGGCGGGCAGATCATAGGCCTTACCGAGATTAAAATCATCTTCACCGTACATAACGGCGGTGTGAATAATGCCCGTACCCTCGTGGGCGGTGACAAAATCAGCCGCCATCACATAATAGGCCTTTTTGCCCGATTCATTGGCAAGATTAAGTGACGCAAAGAGCGGCATGTAAGATTTGCCGATGAGCGCCTCGCCAGTCGACTCCTCAAGAATCTCATAGGGCTGAGCGAGGACACTGAGT
>CAZNEF010000137.1:0-4878 GCA_964572235.1 uncultured Candidatus Saccharibacteria bacterium
CGAAACATCGCGTTCGGCAGCGCCTCGGTGACAATACCTTCAGCTTGGATAAAATCTTCTTTTGCCATAACTCCACAAATTAACCTGCCGCCGGTAGATTGGCGGAACTCGGATTCTACCTCTTAATACACTACACAATCACTACCGAGGTTGATTTACGTTAATTGTAGCAATGATCGATAAGGAAGTCAACAGATTTCAGTCAAAATTTGATGCCCCGTTTTTGTGACAGCCACTGTATGTTCAAAATGAGCCGCTAGTGAATCATCGAGAGTGGCGATTGTCCAACCATCATCAAGCTGCCTGACGGCTGGTTTGCCGGCCGTCACCATCGGCTCTATGGCTAAGACCATACCTTCCTTGATCAATGGGCCTGACCCGAAGCGTCCAAAATTCGGAATCGGCGGCTCTTCATGGGGTTGACGGCCAATACCGTGTCCAGTTAGATCGCGCACGACACCAAAACCATAACTTTCAACATATTCCTGGATCGTGTGGCCGATGTCACCGATATGATTTCCCGGTTTGACCACTTTTAGCCCAATCTTCAAGGCTTCAGCCGTCACATCTAAGAGCGTTTGAACCTGAGGGCTGATATTGCCAATGCCAATTGTGGTCGCAAGATCAGTACAATAGCCCTTATAGCGCAGTCCAAGATCAAGACCGACTAAATCGCCATTATTAATAATTCGGTCTGACGGAATACCATGAACAACGGCCGCGTTAAGTGAGATACAGCTTACGTTCGGGTAGCCATGAAAGCCTTTGAACGTCGATTCAGCACCGGCTTCACTAATCATGTTCGCGGCGAGTCGATCGAGCTCGGCTGTTTTCATGCCAACTCTTACCGCATCGCACAACGCCTTGACGATGGTCGCCAAACGTTGGCCGCCCTGCGCCATAATGGCTATTTCATCATTTGTTTTTAGGGTAATGTCGGACATCGGTATAGTTATACCAAGAATAAATGATAAAATAAACTGATGATCGAGGTCCTGACGGACGGGATCAATGAAGAACAGGTGCTCAATAAACTTGAAACAATAGTTCGCCAGCGCATTAAAACTATTGCCGAGGGGCAGTCTTACCAATCGAACGGTAGTAGGCCTCAATCTTTGTCACGATCTCAGTCGTAACAACTTCAACCTCTGGGCTAGCATCGATATCGATAACCGTGCCACGTGTTCGAAAATAGTCGATAACCGGCAGCGTATCGTCGTGGTACCAATCGAGTCGCTTGCGGATTGCTTCGGGAGTGTCATCACTACGCGTCATCAATTGACCACCACAACGACGGCATTTGGTCATCGCCTGGCCAGGCTCTAAGCGATAGCGCGCTCGACAGGCCGAGCAAAGACGACGCGCGCTCAGGCGTTTGACAGCAGTTTCTTCATCTAGATTCAAAAAAATAATGACGGGCAAGGAAAGGTCGAGAGCTTCTAAAGTCGCCCACTGTACAGTAAGTTCGTCAAGGGCGCGTAAAATACCATCGAATAAAATGTCTTTCGAAGGATCGGTCGGCTCGAGTTTTTCTCGTGTCACCTCGGCAATGAGTGATGCTGGCACGCGCCGACCAACATTCATATGCTGGGCCAATTCGCGTCCAAGTTCGCTGCCGCTAGAGGCAATCTGGCGCAGATTTTCACCAAGGTCAAAGTGGATAAAATCATAGCGTTCGAGTAAAGCATCGGCTTGCGTCCCCTTCCCACTACCTTGGGTCCCTAACAGATTAAAACTGATACGCAATTAAATCCTTTCATCGATTACTTTGTCCATCCGAGAAGCTGCAATCCCACACCAATGGTTATCGCTTGACTGCCATCGGGAAAAGTGACAATAATATCACCTGACTGACGCGGATCGCTTGCCCCCTGAATGTAGGCGAGACCGGTAGCGTCCGGTGCGACTTTAGGCGTCCGTTCGCTTTGATTATTTTTTGTCACCTGAATGACCTTTTTTGTCTCCGTGTCAAGGGCGTAAACCTCAGAAGTCTGGTTCTTTAGACTACTCGAAACCGCGCTATAGACGAGTGGACCAACAGCGCTCCAATCAAAATCCTGAACAATCTGCTCGTTCGCCGAATATAATTTTTCGGCCTTTGCTGTATCGACAGTTACCGCATCAATTTCACTTGATCCAGCCGCTCCTTTGATAAAGGCAATGCGTTTACCGTCGGGACTAAAGGCGAGATGACTAATGCCCGATTCATCAGTAACGAGGTTTTTTTTGTTTGTCCCATCGACATTAGTCGTCACTAATGTAAATCCATAGTTCGGTTCGGCATTGGAAAATCTAACTAATGCTAGTTTTGTACGATCGGGTGAGATCGCTGGAGGCTGGGTAGTCACAAAGTTTTCCTTAAGGATAGTCTTTACGCCGCTTCCATCAGTTTTCAATGCTACCAATTGCCCGGCTGGATCATCGGGCGGCGCTAGGAGTAGAACAATAGTATCGCCGCTCGATGTAACATTCGAAGCAAGCTCAATCTTTTTGGTGCTCCCTTTATCGGAAAAGACGACTTTCTTGGCCTTCGTCACGACATCAATCGATACAATCTCCAAATCTTTACCCGATTGACTAAGCGCGAATAGTTGACCGGTTGGGCCGCCGCCACCTTGAGCTGGTGGCGTACCACTGGCAGCCACAACGACCGGATTATTTGAAGGTGAAAGTGTGGTCGACGCGACTGGCGGCGTGCCGCGTGAAGCCATCAGGCCAAGCATGAGAATCGCCCCGATAAAGATGAGGGTAATGAAGGTTTTCATGAATCCTCGCTTTTGCAACAGGTTATTAATAGTGGTCGTAAGTACGGGTTAGAAGCTGGGCCTGAATCTGTCGCATCGTGTCCAAGACTACGCTTACCATAATCAGGATACTTGTGCCACCAATCGCCAAGGTCTGAATATTGGTCAAATGCTGCACGACAAAAGGCAAAACGGCCACGAGACCGAGGAAAAGCGCACCGGCAAAGGTTATACGACTGAGAATTCGTCCCACGTAGTCGGCTGTTTCCTTACCCGGTCTTATCCCAGAAATAAAGCCGCTCTGTTTTTGTAAGTTTTCGGCGATCTGTTGTGGTTGGAAAACGATAAAGGTATAGAAATAGGTAAAGGCAAGAACCAATATAAAATATGTGATCTCGTAATAGGTTTGATTTTGGATAAAATTGGCGACGATCTTGGCTGCTTGGGCTAATTTAGTGAAGTGTGAGGTGCTCAAATATCCGGCAATGATACTTGGCGGCAGTAAGACAGAAAGGGCAAAAATAATCGGCACGACTCCGGCAGTGTTCACTTTAAGTGGAAGATGAGTTTCGACATTGCCATGGCTTGAGGCTCCACCACGAGCGCGACGGGCATAGCTGATCGGAATCCGTCTCTCCCCCTCATTGACCAAAATAATCAAGGCCACGACCGCTAACGTGATAACGGCAAAGGCTATAAGACCAAGAATTGTGCCGGTGTCCAGTGACGAACCGGTCGTGATTAGGGCGAGGGTATTGCGAAAGCTCGTCGGCAGACCCGCCACAATACCGATCGTGATAATGAGCGATACACCGTTACCAATACCTTTCTCGGAAATAATCTCGCCCAACCACATGAGAAAAATCGTCCCCGCCGTCGTCGTCAAAAGCACGGTCACAAGGGTTAAGGCGTCAAAGTGGCCGACAACGCCCTGGCTGCGCAAGAGGTTAATCATGGCAAAGCCTTGCAAAAAGGCCAGTGGCACCGTCAAATAGCGCGTATACTGATTGATCTTCTGGCGACCATACTCACCTTCCTTCTTTAGGGCCTCAAGCGACGGGATAACGACGCCTAAGAGCTGAAGCACAATACTCGACGTAATGTACGGTCCAACACCCATGAGAATAATAGAAAAATTACTCATCGTGCCACCGGAAAAAAGGTTGAGAAGACCAAATATCTGATTTTGCTCAAAAAAATGCTTGAGCTGAGCAAGATTGACGCCCGGCATCGGAATATGGGCTAAAATCCGTTCAATGGCCAATAGCGCAATTGTCAATAAAATACGATTCCGCAAATCCTTGTATTGCCAAATCTTGAGCAAGCCATTCATTGGACTCATGACATTTGCCTTTACTTATTACTGTGCTTTCGAACTCATTTCAAAACTCATTGGTAACCTGCAACAGGAGAAAATGATGTCTGAAAAAGAAAAACAATTCCTCACCGTATATCTATACGTTTCCTCATTGTTTTTCTTTTTCATCTCTATTTTCTCCTGTTTCGTTCCTAATCGAGTTTTGCCATGAGTTCTTCGGCACTGTTTGGCCAAGCTTTGCTATAGCCTCAGCGGCTGGTTTGGTGAAACGCATCTTTTCAAATTTTAGACTTTTAGTCAGCTTCCCGGTCGCTAAGACCTTAACACCACCCTGACCATAGCCCTTAATAACTCTCTTCTTAACCAGTACGTCAGGCGTCACTAATTCACCGGATTGAAAATGGTGCTCAAGTTGGGTAAAGGTCACCGTCAAAACAATCGGTCGATGAGACTGGAAACCTTTCCGCTTTGGCAAACGATAATCAGATGCGGACATCATACCGGGAATCCGTTTTGGTATTTTGTAGCCCGTTCGCGCCTTTTGACCCTTAGTCCCACGGCCGCCGGTTTTGCCCTGGCCCGCGGCAATGCCACGACCAACCCGACCCTTCGCATTTTTTCGTGGTGTTGTAAGTTCATGTAGCTGCATTGTCTTCTACTTTCTTAAATCACGTAGCGCCTCAAAGGTCGCCATGACATTGTTCATCTTATTACTCGTCGTCCCCAATATCTTTGAGGTAACGTTTTTAATACCGGCTAATTCCACAACGGCCCGGACCGGACCACCGGCAATCACGGAAGTCCCGGCGGAAGCTG
>CAZNEF010000138.1:0-2908 GCA_964572235.1 uncultured Candidatus Saccharibacteria bacterium
ATGTAAGGAGTTACATTATGGCCGATCGCCGATCAAATATCCAGCGAAAAGCAAAACGCCCGACCGCGGTTGATATTTTTGGTTTTGAGGTTGGGGAGAGCGGGCCACACCAGCGGGTAACCAGTAACGGTGCCCTGTTGACGCCGACTTTTCGGCATACAGCCAACGATCTCGGTTTGACAGCCAGTCGTCTTGAGCTTGGTCCCCAAAAAAGCTCGATTGTGATCGAGAAAACCGAACTACCGTTTCGTCTCAACGAAGGCGTCGCTGGGGAGAATTTGGCGACACTCGATGAGCTGGCTGAACAGAGTCAGGTTGTCGAGCGTCAGGGCGAGAAAGTAGTTATTGACGGCGTCAACTACGCGCTTGACGTGGCGACCGGTCTTGTGATTGGCGATGAGATTGTCGCCTTTGGCCGGGCGGAGCTCGAATATCACGGACGCGGTGAAAGTGGGCCGACTGGCTTAAGCCGCGGCTTCCCCGGACGACAGATTCTTGCTGAAAATAATCAAGAGCATTTTATTATTGGTCAGCAGGGCGGTAAGGAAGTGATCGTCGCTATCGATACTGGTGACAGCCCAGAGCAGCAGGCGTGGTTGGTTCGTCAGACAAGGGAACGTCTTGTGCAAACGCAACGTTTTAAGCTGAGCCAAATAACGGCTAACCGGAGAATCCCCCCGAAAGAAATCGCCTCGATTACCGAGCAAATTGCTTATCTACAGAAGGAGCGTCCGATCGTCTTTGTGAAGCCGAAAAAACTGCCTGAAGCCCTTGAATCTACTATGCAAACCATTGAAACGCGCATTGTTAATGGCATAGAAGAGCGTGAGCAGATTAAGGGTTATCTCGATATCGAAGCCGAACGAAAGATTGCCACCGTCATGCAACTGGTCAACATTAATCCAGCCGAACAGGGAATCGTGCCGATGCACATTATCGATGGTCTTGGGACCGAACGGACAGTGCGTCGTCTTTCAGCGCCCAGTAAATCGCTCACCCCTCACTTCAATCAGATTGTGACCGCCTGGCATCGGTACTTACATCGACCGGAGATTGTTCAGTCAGCCGACAAAGCCGTGACATTGCCTGACATCGCCGTTGGGAGTTTTATTCGTGATCGCTATGCTGTGCCAGCCGCGAGTATCGGCTTTATCCAGCGTTAACCGCTTCCGATTTCCTCATCCTCGTTAGGTGTGGCTGGCGCCCTAACCTTTTGTTTTGGGGCGTTGAGCAGGTGGTCACGAAACCCAATTGATTTATTGATGCTGGCGATCAGTTCTTCTTTCATAGTTATACCAGCGCGAATACTGGTGGGAATATCCATAATGCGGATAGCCGTCGCTAACTTTTGGTTAATGGGGCTTAAGGCCGTATTTTGAAAGATTTTGCCTGATCCACCGAGCCACTCCTTGTAACAGTCAATATGGGTCAATCTTCCGCTAGCACCCTTAGTGCCGAGATAAGCATTAAGACCAACTACCTTATCGCTTAAAGCAACATTTACTTCATGAATGACAAAACGTTCGCGTGTTTCCAGCGGACTGGCCAGAAGCTTAGCGCGGATAATCTCGGCTCGTTTTGCATTTTGAGGGCTAACGCCAGCGGCGGGTAGGACAGATGGTCGTTCTGGGGGCTTCGTTGTTTTACCGGCAGCGTCAATCGGGCTGACGCTAGGGGCCACAATACCGGCACTTTCAATCTCTTTCCGTTCGTCATCGGTTAACTTTAGGCCGAGCTTTTCAAAGTCAGCAAGCTCTTTTTCTTCAAGCCTCGGCTGAGTGACCTTATCAACCGCAGTGGACTCGCTCAAAGCGGCGGCGGCACTCTCAATGTTGACGCTGAATTCGGGCAAAAGTTTCTTTTCGTAGCTATTTACCTTATCGAGAAGCTGCAGGCTTTTTTGAATGGCCGGCGTTTGCAGAAAGCGGAAAAGATTGCGCATCTCTTGAGCCGCCTCTTGTGAGTTATCGCCAAAGTGCTTGGTGATTTCGGGGCGCATAAGGTTAAGTAGCAAGAGTTTGTTCGTCTGACCATCCACGATATAGGCGATAAGCATATCTTTTATATCGTTGGTAAGTCCGGAGTCACGACTGGCGGCGACGCCAATCGTTTCAGCAATCTGATCTCTAACCCTGGCCACTTCCTGACCCTGAAAGACAATGTGCTCGGGGTTGCCAGACGCGGCGATCTCGGTTGGAGACTGAGCGAGTAATGTTGTGGCCAGCTCTTCGGGAGCCTGATTAAGGGCACCAGCGTAGTGGTTGATAACGTCTTTCGTCAGCGGATTGATGCCGCGTAGTAGTGGGTCGTTCCAGTTGCGGTTGACCCGTTTGACATACTCCGACCAAACAGCGGCCACAGCCAAGGCGTCGGGCTGAATTTTGCTAACCCCGGCTTGTTGAAGCCACTGACTAAAGTCCTTTGCGAGAGGACCAAGATACTGCCCTAAACTACCATGAGCGGCTATCATGCCGTCTGGCGAGGAGCTGTAGAGCTCGTTAAAATCGAGAAAGCGCCCACCCGGGGCCTTAAACTGTTTAAATGAATCTTGGCTTGCCGTAAGAACTGTTTTCGGGCTTTTGGCCCGTACTTTAGCCTCAACCTCTTTAATATACGCGGCCCGGTCTTTACGAACATAGTAAAAGATCTTACGACCAAAATACTCAGAGCCACGGTAACTGGTCCGATCTAAAGCCACCCGTTCATAAGGCATAACGCCGCTGCCAATGCGATTACCAACTTTATCCGACTGTGTATAGATTGACTGTAGATCCTTATAGTCGCTTTCACTAATGTTGCGACCCTTGGTCTTGCCAAATGTTTCACTAAACTTGAAAAGCCAAGCGTAAACGCGCCATTCGGCAAACTCGCCGTTCTCACTGGCGACTAAAAGGTAGCGTCGCGCCTG
>CAZNEF010000139.1:0-3338 GCA_964572235.1 uncultured Candidatus Saccharibacteria bacterium
TTAAATAACTCCTTTACTATAATGTAGTAAACTGCGCTAACGGGCATTAACGCAAATTAGTTGCACCAAAGCAAGAACTTTGCTAGAGTAAATTATATGGCCCTCATTATTGGTATCGTGACTGTCATCTCAACCCTTCTCGGTGGGCTTTTCGCCCTACGCTATAAGGATAAGCTCCATCTCATACTCGGCTTTAGCGCCGGAGCCGTGATCGGTGTCGCCTTTTTTGATCTTATACCGGAAGCGATTAATCTCGGAGCGCCACATTATAGCCCATCAACGCTGCTGACTATGACAGCCATCGGCTTCCTGGCTTTTATGATTTTTGATCGTGCTTTGTTGATTCATGGCGGGCATAGCCACGATACGACTTGTGAAAGGGAAACACATCGCGATACTCTCGGCGCCGCCGCCCTAGTTTTCCATAGTTTACTCGATGGCGCCGCTATTGGTCTCGCTTTTCATGTCTCGCCGGCTGTTGGTGCCATCGTCGCCGCCGCCGTTTTAACCCACGATTTTTCCGACGGCATGAACACAGTCAACCTCATCTTAAAGAATAACGGTTCAAGCAAGAGAGCGATGGGCTGGCTAGTGGCCGATGCGCTGGCACCCTTTCTCGGTGTCATCTCAACTTACTTTTTTAGCCTTGCCGAACCTATGCTCGGCCTCATCCTTGCCCTCTTTGCCGGCTTCTTTCTTTATATTGGTACGGCCGATTTACTGCCAGAAAGCCATCATCGTCACCCGAATTTCGTGACCACGCTTATGACCATTCTCGGGGCCGGCGTACTATATGGTGCCGTTCACTTAGCAGGGCTATAGCCAAGCGAATAATTATCTGGACAACCAACCGCCAATTCGTTATCATTAACCTGTTCGCCGGTGTGGTGGAATGGTAGACACGCACGACTCAAAATCGTGTGCCAAAAGCGTGTCGGTTCGAGTCCGACCACCGGCACCATTGACAAAATAGGGCAACCATGCTATTTTGTTCTTTACACATCGATGAAGACAGGATTGAGCGCCAGGTACTGGCACTTAGCCCCGTCCTCACGTTGAAAGAAAGGGGGGAGGGGATGTCGTCCGGAAGGAATCCTTACCGGGTTGCGTGGGACTGGGTAAGGGAGTGTCTCTACAATTGGGGGTGGCGGGAGCGGCCAGTGTGTAGCCTGAATCGTCTGCCGCCGCAGCCGGAGAGAGGGAAGTTTAAGGCGACGGCGCGACGGCGCATTCGGAACGGCCGTCAGGAGTGTCACTGATGCTCCTAATAAGTCTGTGTATGTTGCTTGGCGCCTTGTGGCACGGCAACATGGATCTGGCACGCTTATGCCTCATCCACCTACTTTTATGTAGGGTCTGGGAGATCGTCGGAAGGATGAGGTCAAAGCAATCCTCAAACATCCCTGCCCTCTGGGAAGAATGAGGGAGTGAACCGCCGTTTCCGGATGGAAGCGGCGGTTTTATTTTAACCCTACCGACACCTGGCAATTAGCTCCTTAGCCTGATAGAATCTGCCTGTGGAGAGTTCGCCTAGCGGCCTATGGCGCCTGCTTGGAAAGCAGGTTTCCGCGCAAGCGGATCCAGGGTTCGAATCCCTGACTCTCCGCCACACAATAGATAAGGAGGAATCATCAGAATCATCCTGTTCGTCGCGCTCATGATAATAGCCGGAGCCTACGGCTACGCCTGGCTCAAAAATCGCCAAACTGAGGCCGATCCGCGTCAGTCACTTTTCGCCAAGGGTGGTGTCCCGTCGCCTTTACCGAGCGGTTTTCATAAAGGTCTTGTCACCGGCTACACGGGAGCCTGGCAGGGCAAAAAGTTTACCCCTGATTCAGAAACAGGCATTAATATCTATCATGAAAATGGCCGACCGCTCGAACGCTACCCATTCAAGACACGGGTGGCGGACGGCCTGGCCGAGCCAAAAATGCAAGTCTACCGCATCGACTACAATCAAGCCGGCAACCCGTTCTGGCTCAGGTTTATCGTCGATGAGCTCGTCGAAAGTGGGCCGGGCAATTATGTGGGTAAGATTCATTTAAGCCTACTGCCTGGGCTGCATTTTGCCATTGGCTGGTTTGAACTCGAAAAATAAGCGGCTGCGCATGCCTATAGCCAAACGTATTGACAGTTTCAAATCGGAGTAGAAATAATGGATGAGATTGCTGAGATTAAAGAAAAGGTCGATATTGTCGACCTCATCGGTCAATACGTCAGCCTAAAAAAGGCCGGCGTTAACTTTAAAGGCGTTTGCCCGTTCCATCACGAACGGACCGCCTCATTTATGGTCAACCCCGAACGACAGAGTTTCAAGTGCTTCGGCTGTGACAAGGGCGGCGATATTCTGACTTTCATTCAGGAGATTGAAAGTGTCGAGTTTGGCGACGCGTTAAAAATTTTGGCCGATCGAGCCGGCGTGACGCTCAAGCCGCGCCAGACGCCAAAGCCAGGCGAAGCACCGGGTGAAAAAAGCCGCTACTACGCCATCAATGCCTTGGCAGTCAATGTATTTCACACGCTCCTCACCAAGTATACCGTCGCCGAGAAGGCACGTAGCTACCTTAAAAAACGCGGCGTCACCCTGGCGACGATCGAGGCCTGGCGGATCGGTTACGCGCCACGCCAAAAAGTGCTCGCGCCACTTCTCACCAAGCGGGGATACACGCCGAATGAGATTCTGCAGTCCGGCAAGCCGGACATGTTCTACGACCGTATCATGTTTCCAATCACCGATATTATCGGTAATACGGTTGGCTTTACCGGCCGAATTCTTGGAGCCGGCGAGCCAAAATATTTAAATACACCAGAAACGCCGATCTTTCGCAAAAGTCGCATTCTTTTCGGTCTAGAAAAGGCCAAGCAGTCGATTAAAGCCCAGCGGTCGGTCATTTTGACCGAAGGTCAGATGGATGTCATTGCGGCTAGCCAAGCTGGTACGCATAACGTCGTGGCAACGAGCGGCACAGCCTTAACGCAAGAGCATCTAAGAATTTTGGCCCGCTATGACGTCGATATTATTTTCGCCTTCGATGCGGATGGTGCCGGTGTCAGCGCCACCAAGCGAGCGATTGACTTGGCGATTGCCGATAATTTAACGGTTAAAGTCCTACCATTACCGTCACCATTTAAGGATATTGGGGAGATTGTGGAAAAAGATCCGGCGCTCTGGCTCGAGGTGGCGAAAAAACCGATTCCGGCCGTCGAGTGGCATATTGAGAGTGTTTTAGCTAAATATAGGCAACAGGGTTTGCCGCGCAAATTGACCGTCGACGAGAAAAAGGCGATCGCCCGCGAGCTTATACCGATCTTGCGTCGCCTCCCGGATGCCATTGAGC
>CAZNEF010000140.1:0-3118 GCA_964572235.1 uncultured Candidatus Saccharibacteria bacterium
GAGTGACTTGAGCAGCTTTTTAACAGTTTGAACCAGTATCAAAACCTGCTCCATATTTTGCATCTCGCTGATCGGGCGACCGATTTGATCTACGCTCGGATTCATCAGCTCGCCAACAAACAGGCGAACGATGTCGGTTCCGGCGTTAAAATCTCCGGGCTTGGCAAGGGCGGCGCTGTCCTCTTTGCCTTACCATATGGGGTCCATCGCCGTAATGTGGTGAGCCTTGTCCAGGATTTGCGGGCCGAAACGGGGCGGGCGATCTATCTCGATTACGCTTCCTGGATCGATGGTGTCGGTGGTCTGCCCGCCCGGATTGAACAGGATATTGAAAAGGGTGACCGTTCCCACTTTTTGGAGCGCGATACACTGTCCCTGCGTGTCCTGAAACAGGGTAAGCTTCATCAGGAGATGATCGCCAGCGAACATTTTGCCGACTATGGTCGAGATATCGATCTCGTTGTCGACCAAACGACTGGCAAAATTTTGATTGCCGGTCGGCCCGTCACCAGTAAAGAGTTGCCGAGTCAAAAAGCGACGGCGATCATTATCGGTAGCCTGCTTCAGGAAACAAGTCTTATCCTCAAAAATAGTGATATTCCGGCCTCATACGGCCTGAGCCGTTACGATTTGCACGGGAAGATCGTTCTGCCTTTGGTTAAGCAAATTAAGGAGCGCACCGGTCGCGATCTTCAACTGACGGTGCGTGGAGGGATGTATGATGACTACGAGCTTCGCCTTGAACCCTCAAATATCGTCATCGCCGTCCTCGAAAGGAAATATTAAACCATCGCTATCAGTTCTTCTATTTGTTTCCGCCCGAGTCGGCTCTAAACTCAATTGAGTCACTGCCCTGAACCTTCATATGGGGTTGCAGCCGACGTAGCCGGTTGCGGAAGCTTCCTCAGCCGGCTTTTACTCCCATAGTTTTCTGGACCGATGCGGCGATCCGGCGCGCCCGCGCCGGCTTTAGTCCCGAATCAGGCTGTCGGCCGTTTGTCTACGGCGCTAAAAAGCGGAAGACGCTTAGTGGGGTGAAAGCGTTGGCTGGCGCAGGAGCGCGGCTCTTTTTTACCGACGGTGGTCGGACCGTCGAACGCATGGATCGGCCAAACGGTTCGCCGCTAGCATTGATTTTCGTCAAGCGGGCTAACCATTTGACAACGAAACATTAATCAGCTACAGTTAAAACTGCAGCTTACCGAACTACCTGCTAGACCACCAGCGTGGTCACGTCCCGACTTCACCAAAGTCGGGACTTTTTCTAACCGATAAAAACGTCTATACTCAGCCTATGCCCGAACTCCCCGAAGTCGAAACAATTCGCCGCGGTCTCGAAAAACGTCTCCTTGGCGATGCGATTGTGGCTGTTGAGGTTCGGGTAACAAAAATGCTTCAAGGCGATCCGTCTGCCATCAGCAACACGCCGGTTAAGGCCGTCCGTCGAATCGCCAAGGTCTTGGTCATCGATTTCGCCAATGCCTATAGCCTTTTAGTCCATTTCAAGATGACTGGCCAGCTTGTCTATGTCAAAAACAGTGACATTGCCATTGGCGGCCATCCGGAGCATGAGTATGAGCGGCCGTTGCCACATCGCCATACCCATATCATTTATCATCTCAAAGATAAGGCGATGCTTTATTATAACGATCTACGGAAATTCGGCTGGCATAAAATTGTACCGACTGCCGAAGTAACGGCGACTCTTGGCCAAGAGTTGGGCGGTCTCGATATCGCCGGGCCGGCATTTACATTCCCGGCGTTCAAAGATTTTTTAGCCAAGCGTTCAAAGCGGCCGATTAAGTTGGCGCTCATGGAGCAGCAGTACTTGGCCGGTTTGGGTAATATTTACGCTGCCGAGGCTCTCTGGCAGGCGAAGATTCGTCCCGATCGGTTGGCGCAAAGCCTAAAGCCGCCGGAAGAACGGGCGCTGTACGAGGCGATTGGCCAGGTTATCGACCTAGCCTTGCGCTCTGGCGGCTCGAGCTTCAATAGCTATGTCAATGCTGTAGGTCATCAAGGGACATTTTTAGAGTACGCCCAGGTCTACAAAAAAGATACGGATTGCTTAGGCCACGCGATAGCCCGACTGAAACAGGGCGGTCGGACAAGTTACTATTGTCCGATTTGCCAGACGTAAGCTCTTGGCAAAGGGGTGATTATTGGTATAATTATAGCCAAATGACATCCTAATCGAGTTTTGAAATAAGTTCATGAAAGATATCCACGCGATCGTCCTGGCCGCTGGCAGGGGCAAACGTATGCAATCGAAGAGCTTACCGAAAGTTCTTTTTAAAATTGGCGGTCAACCGATGTTGAGCTACGTTTTCAAGAGTCTAGCCGCGAGCGGTATTGAGTCGCCGATTGTCGTCATTGGCTTTATGGGAAAGAAGATTGTCGCCGCCTTTCCCAGCCAGCGTTACGTTTGGGAGCGTCGTCAACTCGGCACGGGTCACGCAGTTACGAAGGCTCGCCCCTTACTTGAGGGACAAAGTGGCTGTACGCTCATTATTAACGGTGATCAACCCTTTTTTCGACCATCGACCCTGAAGCGCCTCTCTGAGGCCGTCACTAAGCAAGGGGCCGCGGTCGCCGTTTTGACCGGCCTTATGGAAAGCGAGGAGTTCGACGCTTTCGGTCGGGTGGTGACCGACGCCGCTGGCCACATCCTCCGTATTGTTGAGCTAAAAGATGCGTCCGAGACTGAAAAAAAGATCCGTCTCATGAACCTCGGTGGCTATGCCGTCGATAATGCTTGGCTCTGGCCGGCCCTTCGAAAATTGAAAAAGAGTCCGGTCAGCGGCGAGTACTATATTACCGATATCGTAAGCCTGGCCGTGGCGAAGGGCAAAAAAGTCATCGCCATCCCGATTGAAGATAAGGGTGAGGCGATCGGCATCAACACTCTGGCCCACTTAGCTGAGGCGGAGCGTCTTTTTCAGCAGCCCTAGCGCCGATTAGTCGGTGCGCTCATGGTACTATTGGGTTATGAGTGCCATGCGCAATCTGAAAACCCAAGTTATTGTCTTAAAACGTATCGATATCGGCGAGGCCGACCGCCTTCTCACCCTTTTTAGTGATGAGCTTGGCAAGGTGCGGGCGATTAACCGTGGCGGCC